>CAIUOU010000118.1 GCA_903900845.1 uncultured Opitutia bacterium | reverse complement strand
GGTGGCTGCGTCGAGCGTGGAGCCTCGAATTCAAGGCCCACATCCGATTCCAATGCCGCGATTTCATCCTCGGTCTGAGCGGTCTCGGCCGCGAGCGCGGTTAGTTTTCGTCGCAACTCCCCCAAGCGCTGCTGACGCGGCGGTGACTCGGAGTCCATCAGTCCCGGGTGGCCCGGCGCCTCGTGGCGGGTGGTTCCGGCACGAGACGCGCGGGCTCTTCGAGGATGTCTAAGATGGCGCGGGCGCAGAAGACGCGGTCACGCTTGCCTTCCCCGACCTTGGTCAGGACGCCGCCTTCTTCCAGTGCGGTGATGGCGCGCATGACGGTGTTGTAGGCGACCCCAAGGCGGCGCTCGGTCTCGCGGGGCGTGAGGAAGGGGTTCGAACCGACGAGATCGATGAGCTGCAACGGCACCTTCGACCCGCTGCCGGCAAAGGCCTCGCGCCAGTCGGCCAGCTGCTGGTTGATGCGCTCGGCCCGGCTCAAGGCGTCCTCCGACTGCCGCGCGACGCCGTTGAAGAAATACTCCAGCCAGCCAGCCCAGTCGCCGCGTTCGGTGATGCCGCGCAGGCCGTCGTAGTAGTCGTTGCGGGTCGCCTCAAAAAAGGCCGATAGGTAAAGCAAGGGCTCGGTCAAAACACCCCGCGCGCACAACGAAAGGGTGATGAGCAGACGTCCGACGCGTCCGTTGCCGTCGATGAACGGGTGGATGGCCTCGAACTGGTAGTGCATCAGCGCGGCGTGGACCAGCGGCGGCACCGATTCGTCGTGTAGAAAGTCCTCCCACTGGCCGAGGTGATCCAGCAAGTCGGCTGGCGGTGGCGGCACATAGGAGGCATCGGCCAAGGTGCAGCCCGGCCGGCCGATCCAGTTCTGGGTTCGGCGGAACTGCCCGGGCGTGGCGTGGTCGCCGCGCACCCCGGTCATCAGTTTTCCATGCAGCTCCCGAACGAGCCGGAGAGACAGCGGCAACGATTCAAGGCGCTTGAGTCCATGCTCCAGGGCCATGACGTAGTTGCCGACTTCGCGCAGGTCCTCCGGACTGCGTTCAGGGATCACGCCGGCGTCGGCCGCGAGCAGTTCACCGAGGGTCGCTTGGGTGCCTTCGATGCGACTCGAATAAACCGCCTCCCGTTGCACGAACGGACGAATCAGCAGGTGGGGATTGGGCAACCTCCGCCCCTCGCCTGCGAGTCGGCCCAGCAACCGATCCGCATGTGAGAGCGCCCGAACCAGCTTGGGCGTCCAGACGATTTCCGGTGGCAGCGGACTGGGATGAAAGGCTCGGTAGCCTTCCAGCGTCTTGACCCACCGCCCGGACGGGCTCCCTGCCGAGCTGGATTTCATAGGTGGAAACAAGCAAGCTGCTTATTTCTATCAAGTCCAGATTATGGAAATAAGACCGTTCGCTATTTCCATGGAACGTTAGGGGTAAAGCCCGCGCTCGTTAGGGTGAGGATTTTTGAAGCGAATGGAGCGAATCCGTTGCGCCGAAATGGTCGATGCCCGGCCGCATTCGCTCCAGCGATTTGACCGATCTGGTGCACATCCGAGGGAAACACCGGCGAAAACACCCTGATTCGCCCCAGAAAGTTCGGAGCGCCGACCATGCCGGGCAGCCAGTGGGTAATGAGGCACTTAACTCACGAACCGGATTGGCTGAAGAAAATGCGTCTTGTCGCGGACTTGACGGATTTCCCGCCCATGGGGCGAGGTCCGGATTCCGGAGATCCCGGGGGCGATGCTGCCGAGCGCGGTAAAACGCTGGGTTTTCCCGCTCCCGCCCCCTGCTACTACCCGGACAGCAGGCGCAGCGCGGCTTCCTTTGGATAGGTGTCCTTGAGCGGCAGGCAGACGAACTCGCCTAACTCCGCGGACAGCAGGAAAGGATCCGCCGAAATCGGCCTGTTTCCGTGAAGGTGCCGCAGGTACTGGACGAACTCGTTGACTGTCCCGATGACCGATCGGTTGGAGGTCTTGGCGATGGCGATGGTGCCCATCGTGGCCATTTCTCTTTCGATGGCCGCTGGCTCCACTCCGATCAGATGCAGCACCCGCGCGAGGGCGGGAGGGAGTCGTTCGGGAACGGTGGCGTAGGGGGCCGCCGGAAGCACAACCGCGAGCCGGGACAGCTCGCTCACGCAGATCACCAGCCTCTGACGGCCAAGGCTCAGGTCCGTCGCGTACCAGTCGCCGAGTCTCGTGGTGGAGCGAAAGTGGGACTCCGCGAGACGCAGGCGGAGCTTGGCGGCGAGTCGGGCGGTGGGACGCAGGACGACCATGGGCTGAAAGCGCGTGATTACCGGGACTGAAGAAAGTGGGAATGACGAGTTCTTCGAACCATTCCGAAGCTCGGCCGGCAGGAGGTGGGGTGCTCCGCGCTACTTGCTCCAGGGAGGAACGATTCGATTCATCCGGGCGTACGCGATCAACTGGCCGAGGTGTTCGTGGGCGTGATCCGCGGGCAGGAACGCCACCCGCATCTTGGGCGCCGGGCTGCCGAAGACATTGACCTCGGGTAATAACTCAGCCGCCGGAATCGCGGCCAGAACGTCGCGGATGAACTGCATCCCCTGCCTCGCGGCCGTCAGTGTCTCCGCCTTGGTCTTCATCGTGCTTCGGATTGTCCGGCGATCGAGTCCGGCGGGCGGCTTTCCCCCGAGCCTCGCGCCGAGGCTGAGATTGGTTTCCGTCACGTGCACGAGGATCTCCTGCACCGAGCTGACGCCTTCCATGGGGCGCCAGCCGTAGTTTGCCTCAGGGATGGCTTCCGCCAGCGACAGGATCTTGCCCGAAGCATCATTGAAGCTCTTGAGCAGCGAGGTTCGGAAAGCGGCCTCGAAGGGGCTGTCGGCGGCGGTGGCGGCCGGCAGCAGCGCGAACAGGCCGGCAAGGGCGGCCACGGTGCAGGTTATTTTTGGGGTTAGCATGAAGCGCAGCCGATGCCAATCGGACGAAGGGTCAAGCAGTCGGTGGTTGGCGCCGGAAGCCTGAGGGATCGCGCGTCGGTTCGTGCGCTGCCGGCATTCGTTTGTCGTGCGGCCTCCGCGGTCGTAGGCGGGGTCGACGCTCTCTCCCCCGAGCCCCGCGACGGTCGGGGTGAGGCCGCGGGCGACAAAGAGCGCGGTCAGACCTTGAGGCAGGCTCGAAGGGCGTCGTGGTTCAGCGGCGGGGGGCAGCGACCGATTTCCGCGTGATGCGGCTGCGCACCCACTCGCCGAGCAGGTCGAGCGCGGTCACAAGCACGAGGATACAGAGGAGCACCGTCGCGAATTTGTCCCAAGCGTAGTATTCCTGGTAGCTGTGCAGCAGGACGCCGAGGCCGCCGGCGCCGACGTAGCCGATGATGGCCGCGGAGCGCAGGTTGTACTCCAGCATCCAAAGACCGTAACTCCATACGAGGGGGCGCGCGTGCGGCCAGACACCGTGCTGAAAGGCCTGCACGGGATGGGCGCCCAAGGCCCGCAGCGCGCGGTCGACGTCGACGTCCACCGACTCGAACGCGTCGGCGAAGAATTTGCCCAGGTAACCGAGGCTGTAGAACACGAGCCCGATCACGCCGGCGAGCGGGTTGGCGCCCACGACCGCGACGGCGATCAGCGCCCAGAGCAGGCTGGGCACGGTGCGGATGCCGTTCATGGCCAGCCGGGTCACGCCCACCACCCAGCGCGGCGCGAGGGTGCGCGCGCCCAGCGCCCCGAGCGGCAGCGCCAGCAGGATCGCGACGAAAGTCGCCATGACGGCGATCTGCGCGGTTTCCGCGAGGGCGGCCAGAATCTGCGGGAACACCGAGAAGTCCGGCGGGAAAAACCGGCCGAGGAAGCGCGTGGTGTTTTCCCAGTACGCCAGCTCGCGGCCGGAGCCGCGCAACGCGGGCAGGGAAAAGAGCGCCGCGAGCACGAAAAGCAGCAGCGTGACGTTGAGAACGTTCAGCCGCGCGTGCCAGGGCAGCGGGGGCAGCACCGGTTCAGCGGGTCGCGCCGTGGGCGGGGAGGCGGGGGCCGGCGGATTCATGACGGGCGGCGCACGGCGCGGACACGCCAGCCTAGGGGGTCGAGCGGATCGAGGCTCAGCGCGAGATCCGCGAAACGCTCGACGAGGTCGGGATTGTGGAGAACGCAGAACACCGTGCGGCGCCGCATGCTCGCCTCCTGCCGTAACAGGCCGAGCACGCGGCCGGTTAGGTAGGTGTCGAGATGGGAAACGGGCTCGTCGGCGAGGATGACCTCCGGTTCCTGGAAGAGGGCCCGGGCGAGGGCGGTGCGCTGCTGTTCCCCACCGGAGGTCTCTCCGGCCCAGCGGTGCGCGTGGGCGCCGAGTCCCAGGTCAGCGAGGATCCGGTACGCCTCCTGGCGTTCGCGTTGCGGGAAACCCGCCAAGGTGCGCCACCAGGGGAATCGGCCGAGTCGTCCGCACAGGACGTTGTCCAGCACGGAGCTGTTGGCCACGAGGAGGAGGTTCTGGAAGACCAGGCCTATTCTCGGCTGAAAATCCCGCGGCTCGATCCGCGCGTCGTCGGGACCGTGGAACCGGACTTCGCCTTCGTCGGGCGGCAGCAGGCCGCCGATCGTGGCGAGCAGGGAGGATTTGCCGACGCCCGAAGGTCCCACGACCGCGACCAAGGCTCCGCGAGGAGCGGTGAAGGTGAGGTCGCGGAAAATCCAGCGGTCGCCGCGCCGCAATCCCAGCGCGTGCAGCGTCACGTGCGCGGCGGTGGTGCGCGCCGCGGGTTCGCGGGATTCCGGGGCTGGCATCGGCGGGTTGTTCCGCGGCGGCCGGCGCTCAGCGGGTAAGGGCCCGCTCGGCTAGCTCCAGCGCTTCCTGCAGGTTGGCGAGGTGCTCGCGCTGGCCCGCCACCACCAGCTTGGTGGTGAACAACCGGTCGCGGAGGCCGGCGTGGGCGGTCTCGTTGAAGGCGAGGAGAGCCGCGCGCACCGCCGCGACCTCGGGGGCGGGGAGCGACGCGCGCGCCGCGATGACATGGCTCGGTACGGGGCCCTGCGCTTGCACGACCCGCAGGCGCGCCCGTTGGTCGGGCGTCAGGTGCTTGTCCTGCTCGAAAACGTAGTCGCTCACGGCCGCGGCCTCGGCTTCGCCCGCGAAGACGCGCTCCACGGCGGAAACGTAGCCCACGCCGAAGAGCACGTTGCCTTTGCCGAAAAACTCCTCGGGGTTGCCCTTCTCCGAGACGAGGCCCCGGCGCCTCAGATCCCAGAGTGGCACGACGAAGCCGGAGGTGCTGGTCTTGCTCGCGAAGGCGACGGGCCGGCCCCGCAGCTCCGTGACATCGCGGTAGGGACGTTCCCGCAAAGTGAGCCAGAGACTCCGGTAGCTCCTCTGCCCGTTCGGGAATTCCCCGGCGAGCAGCAGGCGGGCTCCGCCCAGTTTACTTGCGCGCGCAAAATCGGTCGCGCTGAGGTAACCTAGGTCGACGGTGCCGTTGGCGAAGCCCTCGATGATCACGGCCGGCGTGAGTGGCACGATCACCCTGACGGGGCGCGCCAGTTTTTCCCCGAGAAAACGCTCCAACGCCGCTTTCTCCGCCAACAGGGAGTCGGGATTTTTGTCGGGCTTCAACGCCACCACGAGCTCGGGCGCGGGCGCGGCCGCCGGCGCGGGCGAGGCCAGGAGGCCGCCCAGCAGACAGGCCGCGCCTATTAACCACCTGCGGAATCGGGAGTGCATGCGGTTTCCTGATAGGCCGGAAATTCCCGGCGGCAATCCCGTCCGGTAGTCTGGCCGGGATTCGCCGCTGTCTCTTTCGACCGGTCAGCGCTGATCGACCAGCTGGCGGGCGGCCGGGTGGGCGGGGTTGATCCGCAACGCCTGTTCGGCGGCGGCGCGGGCCGCGGCACGGTCTCCCTGCTGCCAGAGGATGGTGGCGCGGGCGTACGGATAGTCGGCCACGGCGGGCGCCGCGCGCTCGGCCGTCTCGAGGGCCAGGATGGCCTCGGCCCCGCGGCCGGTTTGCGCCAGGAGAAGCCCGAGGTTGTACCACGCGCGGTCGAACGCGGCGTTGCGGCGCAGGGTCTCGCGCAGGGCCAGCTCGGCGTCGTTCAGCCGGCGCGCGCCGGCGAAAGCGAGCGCGGCGTTGAAGGCCGATTGGGCGTCCGCGGGACTAAGCTGCGCGGCGCGCCAGAGCGAGGCGGCGGCATCCGCCGGTCGTCCCATTTCGTTGAGGAAAATGCCGAGGGTGTCGTGGAGTCCGGGCGAGTAGGGGTCCCACTCCGTCGCTTTGCGCAAGTGGAGTTCCGCCTCGGCGTTCATTCCCCGGTTGAAGAAATCCTGCCCGAGGCGCATTCGCCCCGCCGGCTGGTCCGAGCTGGCGGCGAGATACTCGTCCAGCTCGCGCCGCACGCGTGAGTTCGCGGGTAACTCGGCCGACAACGGCCAGGCCGCGTCGAGCCGCACCAGCCGCACCGGATCCTCGAGCATCGGTCGAATCGTGGCGGCCTCGCCCGGGAGTGTTGCCAGCACTTGGACCGCCGCGGATCGGATCATCGGATCGGCGTTCTTCAGGTGCTCGCGGGCGATCTGGACTACGCGCGGATCGCGCGCGGCGAAGGGGCGGGTTAGGAGCAGCAAGGTCGCCCGCCACGCCGGTACGTCCTCGCTCGCGATGAACGAGAGTAGACGGTCGGGTGCGTCGGTCGCGCCCGCCTGCGCCGCGGCGACGACCCGCGTGCGTTGCCGCTGCCGCGAGTCAAGTTTCGGGCCGTACCATTTGTCGGCGGCGGCGATGGCCCAATCGGTGTCCTGGTCGGTATGGCAGCGGTTGCACGCGTTGGGTATGCCCAGCTCCTTGGTGAGCAGTGGATCGGGCTTGGTGAACCCGTGGTCGTGCCGCGGGTCCCGCTGCATGTAGGTGGTGGTGGGCATGTGGCAGCTCACGCACATATTCCCCGTGCTGCCGGGCAGGTGGCGGGAATGAGCCACCGGGTCGATGACGGGGGCGTTGCCGCGCGGCGAAGGGCCGTGGCACTGCATACAGATCGAGTTGTCCTGCACGGGAAGCTTCATCTTCCCGCTGTGGGCTTCGTGGCAGTCGAGACACGTCACGCCGGCCTTTCCACCCATGCGGCTGGTGAGGAGCGACGTGTAGTTGAAGTCCTCGTCGCGCACCTGACCGTCGGGATAAAACACGTTTGCTTCGGTGGGCAGGGTGAGCCGGTAGAAGTCGTGGTAATGCCCTCCCGGCTCGAGGCGACCGGTGAGCAATTCGTTGCGCGCGTGGCAGGGTGCGCAGGTCTCCGCCGCCTTCTGGATCTCGGCCGCGGTGAGGCCCTTGCCCGGCCCCTTCGCGGGGCCGCGCGAAGGATCGAAGTGGCTCGCGGGCAGGTCGCCGTGGCATTGGTGGCAGCCGACGCCCTGCTCCCGCCACGTCGTCGCATAAAGGTCCTTCACGGGATCGTAGTTCTTCCGGTAATCGGTCATGTGGCAGTGCGCGCACATCGAGTTCCAGTTCATGCCGCGGCCGCGCCAGTGCCCCCACTCGCCGGGCCGCCGCCGTTCGTCGCTGAACACGTTGAACCACTCCTTGCGATGGGGGTCGTACGCCAGTTCCGCGGCTTGGTGCCGGCCGCCTTCCTTCGGCACGAGATACTGCAGCAGCGGGGTGTGCCCGAGGATGAAGTCGGCCGTGTAGGTGAAGGGCGCTTCGCCCGGGCGCTTCTCGGTGAAAACCGGTTTCCCGTCCTTCCACTCGACCCGGTAATCCACGCCGTGCAGCGAAAACTCCTGCGGCTGCGCGAGTTTGGTTCCCTCGATCGCCGGATCGACCGGGCGCTGCGCCTTGGCGTGGTGCGAGTCGAGCCAGGCCTTGTGGATGTCGGCGTGGCAGGCCTGGCAGTCCGCCGACTTGGCCGCGACCGTGGCCGTCGCCGCCGGCGCGGCCTTCTCCGCGGGCCGGCAGCCGCCCACGACCCCCAGCACCATGCCGGTCATGCCGATGGCGGCGGCAGCCAGACCGGCGGGCCGGAGGGAGCGGAGCAAGCGGTCGCGTTTCATCGCGCGGAAAAGCGGTAGATCGTGGTCGAGCGCAAGGTGCGGCCCGGCCGCAGGATGGTCGTCGGGAACGCGGGCTGGTTCACCGAATCGGGGAAGTGCTGGGTCTCAAGACAGAAGCCGTGCCGGTGGCCGTAGGCCCGGCCGCTTTTTCCGCTGAGCGAGCCGTCGAGGAAGTTTCCGGTGTAAAACTGCATTCCTGGTTCGGTGGTGAAGGTTTCGAGCACGCGCCCCGTCGTGGGCTCGAAGACCTCGGCCGCGAGCGTAGGACCTGAAGGCGGCCAGGCGGGGTGGTCGATGACCAGATTATGGTCATAGCCGAGGCCGAACCGCAGTTGTTCATGCTCCTCACCGATGCGGTCGCCGATCGCCCGGGGGTGGGTAAAATCCAGCGGCGTGCCAGCGACCGGCGCGAGGAGGCCCAGCGGGATCAAACCGGCGTCCACCGGGGTGAATCGGCTGGCATGGAAGCGGGCCCGATGGCCGAGCACGTCGCCGGAGCCTTCGCCTGCGAGATTGAAGTAGACGTGGTTGGTGAGCGCGACCGGCGTCGGCTCGTCGCAGGTCGCCTCGTAGTCCAGACGGAGTGCATTGTCGTCCGTCGCGGTGTAGGTGGCGACAACGTCGAGTTGCCCGGGGAACCCCTCGTCACCCGCCGGGCTGCGGTGGGAGAAACGAACCGCCGGACCGGCCGTGGAGTCGACCTGCTCGGCCCGCCACACAGCGCGGTCGAAGCCGATCCGGCCGCCGTGCAGGCAGCAGGGCAGGCCAGCGGGGGAGTTGTTGGTGGCGAGACGGTATTCCCGGCCGTCGAGGGTGAACCGCCCGCCGGCGATGCGGTTGCCCACCCGGCCGATCACGCAGCCGAAGTACGACGTGTGCGCGGCGTAAGCGGCCGCGTTTCCGAAGCCCAGCACGACGTCGCCCGCTCGCCCTGCGCGGTCCGGCGTGAGGAGGCGCACGATGGTGGCGCCGAGGTCCGAGAGGTCGGCGCGCAGGCCCCGGCCGTTGTCGAGGGTGAAAAGGCGCACCGGGCGTCCGTCGGGGGTCTGGCCGAAGCTGTCGGGCATGGGTGCTCGGAGAGAACGCATGCCCGGGCGGATGACAATGCCGGCGTGGTCGGAGCGCGACATCCGGTTTGCACGCGTCGCCGGCGCGCGCGAACGTGTCTCATGGAAATCGACGTCGCGCGACTGAAGCCCCGGGACGCCTACGCGCTGCTCATCAGCGTCATCCTGCCGCGCCCGGTCGCCTGGGTGTCGACGCTCTCCGCCGCGGGCCGCGGCAACCTCGCGCCCTATTCGTTCTTCCAGGGCGTGACGGCCAACCCGCCCACGCTGCTGGTGGTCGTCGCGAACAAGCGCGACGGCGGGATCAAGGATACTCTGCGCAACGTCGAGGAGACGCGGGAGTTCACGGTGAGCCTCGTGCCCTTCGCCCTCGCGGAGGCGATGAACGCCACCTCGGCGTCCCTGCCGCACGGCGAGAGCGAGTTCGAACGCTTCGGCGTGGCGGCGGCGTCGTCCGTCCGCGTGCGGCCGCCGCGCGTCGCCACCTCGCCGGTCGCGCTGGAGTGCGCGCTCGACCGCGTGGTGACGGTGGGCGAGGGGCCTTTGGCGGGTAACATCGTGCTCGGGCGCATCCTTCACGCGCACGTTGACGACTCCGTGCTGGACGCCGACGGCCGGCCCGATCCCGCCAAGCTGGACCTGATCGGTCGTCTCGGTGGCGAGGGCTACGTGCGCACGCGCGACCGATTCGACCTGCGCCGTCCCGACTGACGGCCGGCGAGCAAGCGCTTGCTTAGGCACCGGGGGCATGCGTTGCTCGTCGCACCCCTTCACCCCATGCAACTCGTTCCCCGTCGTTCGTTCCTTCGCACCGGCGCGCTCGCCGCCGGCTCCCTCGCGCTCCTGGGCGGCACCCGCTCCGCGGCCCGCGTCATCGGCGCCAACAACCGACTGCGTATCGCGGTCGCCGGACTCAACGGCCGCGGCAAAAGCCACATCGCCGGCTGGCTGGAGCAGCCGAATGTCGAGATCGCCTACCTGATCGATCCCGACCAGAAGGTCCTCGATCGTTCGCTGAAGGCGCTGGCGGAGAAGACCGGCGGCAAATACGCCACGAAGGGCGTGCGCGACGTGCGCAAGGCGCTGGAGGATCCCACGCTCGACGCCATCTCCATCGCGGCGCCCAACCACTGGCACTCTTTGATGACCATCTGGGCCGCGCAGGCCGGGAAGCACGTTTACGTGGAAAAACCGATGAGCCACGACGTCGCCGAGGGCAGGGTGGTGGTGGCCGCCCAGCGCAAGTACGGCGTTGTCATCCAGCACGGTACGCAGCGGCGGAGCGACCCGAAGCTCGCGGGGCTCCATGAGGCGATCCAGGCCGGGAAGTTCGGCCGGCTGAAGGTTTCCTACGGCTACTGCTGCAAGCCCCGCGACACGATCGGTTTCAAGCCCGCCGGCTCGGCGCCCGACAGCCTCGACTGGAATCTTTGGCGCGGTCCGGCGAAGACCGGGTTTCACGCGAACCTCGTGCACTACAACTGGCACTGGTTCTGGGCGACCGGCAACGGCGACATGAACAACCAGGGCACGCACCAATTGGACGTGGCGCGCTGGGCGCTCGACACGAAGCTCACCAATCCCGTGCGTGTGATGGCGCTGGGCGGGCGCTTCAAGTGGAACGACCAGGGGGAGACGCCCAACACGATGTTCGCCCTCGCCGAGTATCCGAACGGCCAGCAGGTCTTCTTCAACGTCCGCAACGTGAACCACCAGGGGTACGTGCATCAGGTGAAGAACGAGTACTACTTCGAGGACGGTGGTAAAATCATCGACGGCACCTACTTCGCGAAAGGCAGTTCCAAGGGCGACAAGCTCAACCTTCCCCCCGGTAACGTCACCCCGGGCGGCAATTGGACCTCGTTCATCACCGCGTGCCGCGCGGGCAAGCCCGAGATGGCCAACGGCAACGCCGAGGAGGCCCATTACGCGAGCGTGCTCGGGCACCTGATGAACAACTCGTACCGGCTCGGGAAAAAGGTGCCCTTCAACGCGAAGGCGGGACGCTTTGGCGACAACACCGCGGCCGCGGAGCATTTCCTCAAGCTGCACGAGATGATGCGCGACGGCGCCGGCGTGCCCGAGAATGGCGCCGAGTACATCGTCGGCCCGTGGCTCACGTTCGACCCCGCCGCCGAGCGCCACACGGGTGAGTTCGCCACCGAGGCCAACGCGCTGCTGCAGGACGCCAACGCGCCCGGCTTCGAGATCCCCTCGGCCGCGAAGGTCTGATGTCCGGGTGACTCCGCGGTTTCGAGGCCGCGGGCCGGGTCCCGCCCGGCTTTAATCCTGTCGGTATCGTTGCTGCTAGCGCCGCGACGGAATCAGCGGGCGGGCGGGAAGGCGTAACTCCGGTTTCCCCCGAAGTCCCCTCCCTGCCGGCGCCGGCTGGACGAAGGGAGACGGGCCCGGTTTGACCTGTCACGCGGCGGATTCACGTGACGCGTCGCGTAATTTTACTCGGCCGACTCCAGGTCGGTAATTTCTCTTAACCAAGCACCCCATGTCCCATCGCACCCCGCTCAGCGCCATCCTCGCGGTCTGTCTTCTGTTCTGCCCCGCCCTTCTGGGGCAGGTCACCGCTCCGGCTTCCCCCAAGGAGGTTGCAGCCGGATCATCACCCCTGCAGCTGTCCGTGTTCGAGGTCACCTCTGATCGCGAAACGGGTTACGCCGGGCTCAACACCATGACCGGCACCCGGACCAACGAGCGTCTGGCGGATCTGCCGAACTCGATCTCCGTCATGACCCGCGAGCTGCTCGACGACCTTGCGGTCAACAACTTCATGGAGGCGGTCGAGTATGCGACGAACACGGAGAACACCTACAACGACCAAGGCACGCGCGGCGCCGTGGCGGGATCGCGGTCCGGAAATTCGTTCCTGATCCGCGGCAGCACGTCCACCCGCCAGCTGCGGGACGGCTTTCCGTGGTACATCGCGCAGGACATGTACAACACGGAGCGCATCGAATGGGCGCGCGGCCCGAACGGCCTCGCCTTCGGCGACATCGATGTGGGCGGCATCCTGAATGTCGGCACGAAGCGCGCGCAGGCCCAGCGCCGCTACTCCTCCCAGGTCCGGTACGACAACTGGGGCAGCCAGCGATTTTCGATAGATCTGAACCAGCCGTTGGCCGGCACGGGGCTCGCGTTGCGCCTCAATGCGATCAATGGTGAGAACGACAGCTGGCGCCAGCGGGCGGGTTCGGAGTTGAAGGGCTACGCCGCGGCGATCCGCTGGGATCCTTTCTCGCACCACCGCACGATCGTCGACTTCACTTACGAGCATGGCCGGCAATGGGAGGGCTTCAGCCACGCCGTGCTCAACGACCAGACCGCGGGCTATGTCCGCGGTTCCGGCACCAATGCGATCGACGCCAATCCGAACCTCGCCGGCCTCCAGACCAACGGCGTGGGCCGCAGCCTGCTCGCCGGAGCCTCCAGCACCTCGCACCCGCACGTCTGGATCGACGGCCGGGTCTACAATCTCCAGTCCACGGCCACCACCGCCTTCCGCAGCTCCTGGCTCGCCCAAGGCGCCGCGCTGACGGTCGCCGAGGGCGCCGACCCGACCAATCCCCTGCGCCTGCCGCTGATCGGCGCGCCGGAATCAATTGTGCCGCGCGGCCAGGACTGGGGTGGTCCGGACAATAGTTTCCGCACGCGGTTCTTCGCCTACACGCTCGAGATCCGGCAGACGGTTTCCGACCGACTCCATCTCCTGCTCGCGCACAACGCGCAGAAGGACGACACGTTCCGCGGCAACTTCTTCAACGGCAATCCGGGCACTTACGGCACGCGCGACCTGATGATCGACGTCGATCCGTCCCTCCCCGATCCCGCCGACCCCACGCGCACGAAACTCGTTCCCAATAAACGGTACGAGCAATACTACGTGAACCATTACCCGGCCACGATCATCGACGGGCACGAGGTCACCAACTTCCGTTCCGCGGCCGTGTACGACGCGCCGACTTTTTTGGGCGTCCAGCAGCGCCTGATCCTCGGCCTGAGCTATCGGATCGAGAGCTATTACAAGGACACCTTCTCCCGTTCCCTTTCGCGGGAGGAGATCCTGCGGCGCGGCTACTCGGGCGTCGACGCACGCTATTCCAGCAACTTTTTCTACTACCGCCATTACCTCGGCGACGGAAACGGCGACGCCGCGTTGGCAGACCCCAACCTCCCTGGTGTCACGCAGGACTTTCGTTTCACCCAGGAGGGCGGGAGCTCGCGTTTCAGGCAGAACCTCGGTTCCGCCAACCTCAGCATCCTCGGGGCCTATTTCAAGGGACGCCTCCGTACTAGCGTCGGCATCAGCCGCGACTACTTCAAGCAGCGCGCCTACAAGCCGCTGCGGGCCGACCCGGTGACGAACGAGCAGAAGTTCGTCGACCTCAATGACAACCTGATCGACAACCGCGGACTTGATCGGATCGACCCTCCACTGGTCCCTTTTTCCGCCCAATGGGTCACTAACCAGACCTATGGCGCGGTGTGGCACGTCACACCGTGGGTCGCGCTGACCGGCGGCTATTTCGAGTCCAGCCAGTTCAGCGACAACTTCGCGCGCGATCTGAACGGCAATCCGCGGCAGCCCAAGACAGGGGAGGGCGCCGACTACAGTGTGCGTTTCAACCTGTTCGACCAACGGGTCGGACTCAACGTCACCTATTTCCGCAATCTGGCCGAGAATATCGCCAGCGGGGTATCGGCGCAGTCCGTCAACGAGCTCAACGCGGTGCTTCCGGTGCCGTTCTTCAACAACACCGACTACCGGGACCAGACCGCGCGCGGGTACGAGGTGGAGCTGGTGACCAACATGCTGCGGAACTGGACCGTGCGCGCCTCCGTCGGGACCAACTACCTGATCTTCACGCGCTTCTTCCCCCTGTTGGAGGAGAAGCTGACGCTGGCGAGGGAGGCGGCGCGGCAGAAGGGGTTGAATGCCGACGATGCCACGATGTTCACCCGGGAATACCTCGAGGACCAGGCGGCCGCCGCCACGGGGCGGGGACGCAAGAGCGTGAACCTGACCTCGCGGTATAGCTTCTCGGAGGGCCCGCTGCGGGGTGTCTCCATCGGTGGATCGGTCCGCCACCTCTATTCGAAGGACCGCGCCGCGGTGAGCGTGGCAGGCCGGGAAGTTCTGCCGTTCGCGAAGACGGACGCGCTCACCGTTTACAGCCCCTTCGCCAGCTACCGGCAGCGGCTGCAGCGGTTCTCGTGGACCGCGCAAGTGAACGTGAACAACATCCTGAACCAAGTCTCCGACCAAGGGAACTCCTGGCGCTACACCCGGTGGACGGATCCGCGGCAGATCATCACAACGGTCACCGTCACGTACTGAGCGTCCGGGTCGGCCCCTCGCTCCGGTTCCCGGTCGTTTTTCACCCGGGCGCGCTGGCTTTCTCACCATCAATTCCGTGCCTTTGAACGCGTTCCCCCGCTTTTTCATCGTATCCCTCCTGCTTGCGCCGTCGGCGGCAGTGGTGGCTGCGGATCCCGTCGGCAAGCCGCCCGCCGCTTGGATCGATCCTCTGATCGGTACCAATGCCAGCCGCGCCCATGGCAATCTGGGGAAGACCTTTCCCGGACCTTGCCGTCCGTGCGGGATGGTCCAGCTGAGTCCGGACACCGATACGACCGGGGATCAGACCGCGGGATATTCCCACCATAACACCACGATCGAGGGATTCAGTTTCACGCACATGAGCGGCGTGGGCTGGCACGGGGATTTCGGCAACCTCCTCGTCACGCCCGCGCGCGGTCCGCTCCACGTGGTGCCTGGCCGGGAAGAGGTTTCCGGCAGCGGTTACCGCAGTCGATTCCGGCATGAGACGGAGGTGGTTCAAGCGGGTTATTATGCCGTTACCCTTGAAGACCACGACATCCGCAGTGAGCTGACGGCCACGGCGCGTGCGGGGATGCTCCGGTTCTCGTTTCCGGGGGAGGGTGACGAGACGAACCGGGTGCAATTTGATCTCGCCCACCGCATCGGCGGTACGTCCACCCGGCAGTTTATCCGCGTCGTCGACGACCGCACGTTCGAGGGCTGGATCGCCTGCGATCCTTCCGGTGGTGGCTGGGGCCATGGCGGCGGGAGGGTAAGCTACAAGCTGCATTTTCACGGACGCTTCAGCGCGCCCTTCCGGGATTCCGTCATCTGGAGCGCCGATCTCACCGGCGTTAACCGCAAGGAAAGCTTCTCGAACCAGGAGGCTTACCGGGAGCGCATCCGGACAACCGCGACGCTGCTCCGGGGACGCCAGGAGCACGAGGGGGACCACCTCGGATTCAACGCCGAGTTCGCGCACCGGGATACCCGCCGCGTGCTGCTGAAGGTCGGGATTTCGTTCGTGGATATCGAGGGTGCCCGACGTAACCTCGACACGGAACTCGACCACTGGGACTTCGAACGCGTGCGGCGGGAGGCGTGGGAAAGCTGGAACCGGGCGCTCGGCGAATCCGGCCTGACGGTGGAGGGAGGCACCGATGACCAACGGACCATTTTCCACACCGCGCTCTACCATACGATGATCGATCCTCGCTGCGTTTCGGATGCGGATGGCCGTTACGTCGGCGCCGACCGGCGGGTGCATGTGGCCAGCGGTTTCACGTACCGGTCGATCTTCAGCGGTTGGGATGTGTTCCGGAGCCAATTTCCGCTGCAGACGCTGATCAATCCACGGCTGGTGGATGACGAGATCAACACGCTCATGCAGATCGCGGAACTTAGCGGCCGAGGGTACTTCCCGCAATGGGAGCACATGGGGGCCTATTCGCCGATCATGCTGGGCGATCCGGCTCTCGCCGTGATCGCCGACGCCTACCGGAAAGGTATCCGCGGGTTCGACGCGGAGAAGGCGTTCGCCCTGTGCCGCGAGACCTCGTTGCGCGGCTGGCGGCCGCAGGCGGATTTCTACAACGAGCGCGGTTATGTGCCGGGTTCGATCTCGTGGACGCTCGAGTCCGCCTACTTCGACGCCTGCTTGGCCCGGTTCGCCGGACAACTTGGTCGCGAAGAGGATGCCCGGTTTTTCGGCCAGAGGGCGCTGAATTACCGCCACCTCTTCGATCCCGAGGTCGGCTTCATGCGGGCGCGTGACCGCGACGGAGCGTGGCTGCCGTGGAAGGGCCCGACGGTCTTCGGCCAAGGGTGCGCGGAGAGTAATCCATACCAGCAGGGCTGGTTTGTGCCCCACGACCCCCAGGGGCTGGTCGCGTTGATGGGGCGCGATGAATTCGAGCGGAAGCTCACCGCCTTTTTCGAACTCACCCCGCGGGACCTCTCGTACCGGAATCCGTACTTCAGCGTGGAGAACGAGATCGTTCACACGGTGCCGTATCTCTTCACCAGCATCGGGCAGCCGTGGCAGACGCAGAAATGGCTGCGCTTTGCGCTCGCGAATGCGTTCCGACCGGGGGTGTACGGCTTGCCCGGCAACGACGACGTCGGGCAGATGTCGGCCTGGTACGTTCTGAATGCCATCGGTCTCCACCCTTTGGATCCGGCCGGCGGGGTGCTGATCATCGGCAGCCCGATCTTTGATCGCATCACCCTGGCGCTCGACCGCCGCTATTACGCCGGGGAGCGCTTCAGCATCACCGTCCGGAACAACGGACTGGAAAACATCTACATTCAATCCGCCCGGCTTAATGGCCGGCCCATTGAGCGGGCGTGGCTTCACGTGGAGGAAGTCACGCGCGGCGGGGAACTCGAGCTGGTGATGGGAAGGGAACCCAATCGGGATTGGGGGGCCGACCCGCGGAACTTCCCGCCGTCCTGGGGTCGCCCGTAATCAGGAGCGATCGATGGCTTTGGAGTGAAGTGGCGGACGGTGATCCGTAACGAAGGACCGCCGGTGTAGCCGCGGCTGCGGGACAGGGCTCGTTCCGAACGGATTTCGTCAGATCCGCGGGGAGCGCCCGCGGCTACATCGGACGGATTCTATCACGTTCGGATTTTCGATCCTTCCTGCGCAAGCCGGGGCTGTTCGCGTTTTTGCTCACGCTGCGGTGCAAGGAGTCCGATCCGTCCAGTCACCCAGAGCAAAATCCGCGCAGCGCGGTGGGCGAAATGGGTTATCTTCCGGCGGACGCAAGGTGGCGCCGGTCGCCGGCTTCCGTCCGGTGGTGATGACGATTCCCGAAATCGAGCCCGGTGGTGACCTGCACGAGCGGATGGGTCCGAGGGAGGACCGTCGCGTGTGGTTGGAGCGGCTTGCGTTCGCGCTGTCGTGCCGATGCCCGTTCGATGGCGCGAACCCAAGCGATTGCCCGCTGCACGGCCTGCGCTTCCTGGGTGAGATCGAGCGTCTGGAGTGGTTGAGTTGCCTGACGGACGACGAGCTCGATTACCTCGCCGCCTACCACTTGTGTTGCATCAGCGAGAGGATCCGGCGGCTCGAGGCGGCGGCGAAGGAGGCGCGTCGCGCCGACCGGCTTGAGCGGCGGTCGGAATAGGTGGAGCCTTCAGTCGTCGGCGTCGCGGGTCACGGCCCACTCAGGGTACGGGACGCGGGATCCCTTCATGGCCCGCCAGAGGATGCGGTTGAGCGCGTCCTCCGGTGCCTTGTCGACCTCGCGGAAGTTCATGGCGGCGGAGGCGATCGCGTCGGCGCGCAGCACCGGGTCCACGATGGCCTTGGCGGGCGGATTCATCTGGTCCAGCGGGATGTTGGCGGGCACCGCGCTGAAGGGCGTGAAGTCGGGAGACTCGGTGAAGCAATCGGCCATCGGCGCGGCGCTGGCGTCGAACTGGTTCATGGGCGGCAGGCCGAGGATCTGGCCGATCGTGCGCAGCACGCTGGTGGTGTTGTACTGGGTGCTCACGATCGCGCCACGCCGGGCCCACGGGCTGATGCAGTAGGCGGTGGTGCGGTATCCGCTGACGTGGTCCCAGCCGGCCTGCGGGTCGTCCTCGAGCGCGAGGATGGCCATCTCGGGCCAGAACCGGGAGCGGCTGAGCGCCTCGACGATGCGGCCGAAAGCGAGATCGTTGTCGGCCACGCACGCCGCCGGCGTGGGCGTGCCGGGCTTCGTGCCGCTCGTGTGGTCGTTGGGCAGGCAGATGAGTGTGAGCCCCGGGAACTCAGCGCGCGCCTCGAAATCCTTCAGCTCTTTCAGGAAAAAATCCGCGCGCGTCTGGTCCGGCACGCTCATCTCCCAGCCGACGTAACCGGTCGGCGAGAATGCCCGGATGCTCTCGAGCGCGGGCTTGCTCGCAAAGACCGCCTCGTTGGTGCCGTCCCTCCACGTGCGGTAGCAGGCAAGGAAATCAGGGGTGCCCTTGCGGCCGTCGCGCCAGGTCACCGCGGGGATCATGAATTCGCCGTAGTTGCGCACCGTGACACCGCGACGGCGGGCGCTGTCCCAGATGAACCCGGCCGGCGAGTAGGCGAGGGCGTCGGCGCCGTCCTCCGCCATGCCATCGGGGTAGCTGCGGGGGAAACCGGCGAAGCTTTTCTCGAGGTAATCGGTCGAGAAGGCGGTCGTGCTCCACTGGTGGCCGTCGGCGCTGAGGATTCCCGCGCAGTAGGTGTTGTCGAGGAGGACGAAATCGCGGACGAGCTTGTGTTGGTTGGGCGTGATGCGCTCCCCGAAGATGCAGAGGGAAGGGTCGCCCTTCCCGCGGCCGAGCGCACCGAAGACCTGGTCGTACGTGCGGTTCTCCTTGATGATGTAAACCACGTGCTTGATCCGGCTGGGCTCTCCGATGCGCTCCGGCACCGCGCGCGGGGCGACGCCGGGGCGCGGCGGCAGCAGCGCCTCCCGGATGCGCTCGCGGCGGAGATTGCGACCCACGGTCTCGGACAGCGCCGGCAGTTCGGAGTCGGCTGGAACGCGCGTGAGCGTGAGCGAGCCCGAGAATTGCCGGGAGTTGAAACCCGTGCCCCCGCTGGTATCGCCGGCCCGCGCCGGTTTCTCCGGCAGTCCCTTCAGGTTCCCGGTGGCGAGCGTGCCGCGCGCGGCGTCGAAAACCAGCGCGCCGGGGTACCAGCCCACGGGGATGAGGCCGACGAGCCGTGACTCGCGGTCGGCGGGGTCGAAGCGGATCACGGCGATCGCGTTCTGCGCGCCGTTCGCCGCATAAAGCCGGCGGCCCGAGGGATCGAAGGCGAGCGCGTTGGGGGAGGCTCCGAGCAGATCCGACGGACTTGGCTTGCACCAGACCGTCTCCACGAGTCTGCCGGTGTGCGTGTCGATGACGCTCAGGTTGTCGGCGCCGGCGTTCGCGCACACGAGGTGGCGGGCGTCAGGTGAGAGCGCGAGCGCGGAGGCGTTGCGGCCGGTGACAATCTCCGTCGCGACTCCCGCCTCCGGCCCAAGTGGAATCACGCTCACCGAGCCTTCGCTCGCCGCGTGGGTTTCCGGATCGATGCGCACCACGGTTCCCCGGCCCGCGGGCCCGGTGAGATCCCCCGGTCCAGGTCGGCGGCCGCCCCAATTTGAAACGTAGGCGCGAGAGCCGTGCAGCACGACATCGTAGGGGGCGACCCCGGTTTCGAAGGTCCGCTGTACGCGCCCGGTCGCCGTCTCCACCTCGAGCAGCCGGTTGGAAAGGTTGGCGCAGACGTAGAGCAGGGTTCCGTCGCGGGAGAGCGCGAGGCCGCTGGGGATTTCCTCTTTTCGCCGCGGCGCGTCGGCCGGAGGCAGGGGGATGGAATGCGAGGGCGCGACTCCGCCATCGGGACCGATGGTGAAGACCTTGATGCTGCCGTTCACATTGCTGAGGTACACTCGTCGGCTGTCGGACGAGACCACAAGGCCGGTGAAGCTCGCCTGTCCCTTGCGGTCGGGATCGAGGAAGTTGGCGGACGCCGTCTGTGGCTGTGGCTCCGCCTGTTTCTCGTTGGGCAGCGCCACGCGCTGCCGGATCTCCCCGGTTACCGGGTCGAGCACGAGCAACTCGCTGGTCTTGCCGGAGACCAGCAGTGAGCGGCCGTCGTGGGTGAGCGTCAGCGCCTGAGGCCGGAGGCCCGGCAGCTCGACGACGCGTCCGAGCGGTGTCACCACCTGGTTGACCGGTGTGACCGTGCGTCCGCCGGCTTGGCGGCCTATGCGCTCCGTGTCGGAACGGGCGGCCGCGGCCTCGACGGAGGGCGCGGGTGAGGTCACGTTGCAGCCGGCGGCAAGGGTAAAACAAGCGGTGGCGAACGTGGCGATGAAACGGAGCGGCCGGGGCAGGGCGGGGCGGATCATGCCTCGAGATTGAGGAACGGGTTTTTCGGTTGTCACTCCCTTCCGGCGTTGGCGCGATTGTCGCGCACGGCGCACCCGCCGATCAGTCACGTCCGAGCCCCAACCGCGTTTTCCATCATGTCCCGCCTTCCACTTGCCTTGCTCACCCTGTTGCCGCTGCTGGCCGTCGAACTCCTCGCCGCCGAGGCGGCGCGTTGGTTCAAGGGCAACCTTCACACGCATTCCCTGTGGAGCGACGGCGACGATTACCCCGAGATGATCGCCGACTGGTACAAGCGGAACGGGTACCAATTCCTGGGCATCTCCGACCACAATGTGCTGCAGGAGGGCGGGAAATGGTTCGAGCTCAAGCAGCCGGTCTCGCTCAAGGGCGAGGTGGTGCAGCGCGGCGGCGGCGCGGTCCTCGAGAAGTACCTCGCGCGTTTCGGCCCCGATTGGGTTGAACAACGCATGACCGGCGCGAAACGCGAGGTGCGCCTCAAGCCGCTCGCCGAGTACCGCTCGCTCCTCGAGGACGCCGGAAAATTCCTCATGATTCCCGCGGAGGAGGTCACCGGCGCGTGGAAAGTGGCCCGCACGGAAACGAGCCCCGAGCGCGGCGGCCCCGTTCACATCAACGCCATCAACCTCCGGGACCTGTTGCCCGGGCACACCGGAGCCTCGGCCGTCGAGGTGATGCGCCGCACGCTCGACGAGCTCCACGCCCAGCGCGAGCGCACCGGCCAGCCGATGTTCGCGCACCTCAATCATCCCAACTTCCGCTCCGGCGTCACCGCCGAGGACATCCTGCAGGTGGAGCGCCAACGCTTCTTCGAGGTGTACAACGGGCATCCCGGCGTCGTGAACGACGGCGACGCGCTCCATCTCTCGATGGACGCGATGTGGGACGTGGTGCTCACCTTCCGCCTGGCCGACCTCAAGCTCGGGCTCGTCTGGGGCATCGGCACCGATGATTCTCACCACTACCACCGGATCGCACTCGGGCAGAGCAACACCGGCCGCGGGTGGGTGATGGTGCGCGCCCGCCACCTCACCGCGGAGTCGATCGTGCGCGCCATGGAAGACGGGGATTTCTACGCGAGCACCGGTGTCACGCTGGCCGATGTTCGCCGGACCCCGGGCCGGCTCTCGGTCGAGATTCAGCCGGAGCCGGGTGTCACCTACGTCACGCGTTTCATCGGCACGCGCCGCGGCTTCGATCGTGCGAGCGTCGAGCTGGCCCCACCCGCTCCGCCCAAGGGAGGTGTCCGCACGGTGCAGCACCGGCGCTACAGCGCCGACGTGGGAGCGGTGCTGGCCGAGGTGGCCGGCCCGCGGGCCGAGTATGTGTTCAAGGGCGACGAGCTCTATGTGCGGGCGAAGGTCATCTCGTCCAAACCCAAGGCCAACGGAAGCGTCGCGGGCGAATTCGAGACCGCGTGGGTGCAGCCCGTCACGGGTAGCACGCCCTGAGTCCATCCAGCGACCTTGGCTTGCACCTTATGCGCATTCTCGTGGCCAAAGTGTATGGCCGCGAAAAGGCGTGAAGGGCGCAAAGGACTGAACCACTCGAGGATGTTGGCCTAAGCTGAACAAAAGGCGCGCAGGTTGGAACTGGGTCGGGTTTGGCAGCCCGTCGTATCCTCCGAATCCGTGTTTATCTGCGTCCATCCGTGGTTGTCCCGAGTCGGGATGCTCCCGGTTCGCGACGCCGGAAAAATCGTTTCAGGGCTGGACAACGCTAATTCGATGGCTCTCACTCCGCGTCCCTTTTCGGGTTAATGCTCAGGTGGTGGAATTGGTAGACACACACGTTTGAGGGGCGTGTGCCGTAAGGCGTAAGGGTTCGAGTCCCTTCCTGAGCACCATCCCAATTTGCAGGCGGTATTCCGGGCCGGGGCTCGTGTTGGTTTCACGCTCGGATGCCCCGGATGCCGCGGATAGGAAAGTCCGACCAATCTCGGGACACAGAGCACACGGAGGACCGAGCCGAGTTCACCGAGGTCACGGGAATCGTGTTGAAGCCCGTCTCGGGTAGCCGCGGCCGCCCACCTACGCCAAGGCTTCGGCGGGCGAGCCCGCCGCGGAGAATGCCGCGAGGAATTTCGGCGTCAGCTTTTCCGAAACCTTCCGCCTTGGGAGCCGCCGATCATTCGGATCACGCGGAGGCGGGAAATCCGAGCGCGTCTCCTTGCAGGCCATCGGCGAATCGCCTTCGCTCGGCCCGCCGTCTCCGGTGCGCGGATCCCAAAAACTGGGCCAGGTGGAATGTTAGTCCACGGCGTTGGTGGATGTGATGACTGCGGAGGTGGTTGGCAATCCCAGGCGGAGGGACGGACCGGCTTGGCGGTCCGGCCCGGAGCCTGGGATTGATGAGCATTTTTCCGCGACGAAGCGTTGCGGAGAAAGATAGCCCAGCGAGCTGTGTGGCC
>CAIUOU010000117.1 GCA_903900845.1 uncultured Opitutia bacterium | reverse complement strand
TTGCCGCGCCTTCAGTCCAAGCGTTCGTATTCGTGGCCCAGCGCCTCCAGTCGGCGCTGGCGTGGTCGAAGCTGCGATCTGTCGTGCCACCAGAGGGCAGCGAGAATGGCGCCTGCGACTAGCGGCCAGCCGATGAACGCGACCGATTTGAAAGGGTCAGGACGAAACCTGCAACCGAGCTGAGAAACGCGTCGCCACGGTGCAGTTTTCTTCCCGACCCCTTCGGGGTCCGTCCCGCAGGGGCGGGATCGGCCGAGCGCGGCCTATTCGCCCACGATCAAGGTTTGGGCAGGATCTTCTGCGCCGGGTCGGCCTCGCGGGCTGGTAGGTCCATCGGCTGGGCGAAGGAGGCGGGGTTCTCGGTGATGACCCGGACGTTCCTGAAGCGGATGAGATTTCTTTCCTGCGCCGGATTGCCGGTGGCGGCGAAGGAGTGGATTTTGAAGGCCACGTAACCTCGCGTGTACTTGTCATGGATCAGGTGCGCGGTCGGGGTGCCGTTGACCCAGACCTTCAGGGAGCGGCCGATCGCCTCGACGCGGAAGCGGACCCATTCGTTGAACTTGTAGGCGGTGCGTGCGCGCTCGTCGTGCTCGAGCGTTTGGAGCCACAGCCAGTTTTTCCCGTAATCGTCGAAGATGCCCCCCGTCCACCGGCGGGTGGGCGAGGGATCGATTTTCACCTGGTAGCCATGCAGGCGCACGCTGGCGGCAGCGGGTGTGTCGATGCAGCGGAAAAGGATGCCGGTGTTGAAGCCGCCCGTCTGGAACGCGTCCACCTCGAGGATGAAGTCGCCGAATTTTTCCTCCGTGCAGAAAAACGTATGCTCGGGTGTGCCGCGGACCATGTGCCCCACCATCTCGCCGTTCTCCACGGCCGCGTGGGCCTTGGGATGGGCGCCGACTATTTTCCAGCCGGTGAGATCGCGCCCGTTAAAGAGTTCTCGCCAAGGCGGCTCGGCGGAAAAAACAGCGAGTGGTGAAAGAAGGAAACAAACGAGACGGGGCAGGGTTTTCACAGAGGGGTTGGGCGGGTGATGTCCCTGAAGCGGGCTACGGAACGGAAGCCATTCGGGCAAGCGTTCCGCAGGGGTCACGGCGAAACCTGCCATGGAAATAAAAACCTCGATGTCTGAAGATGCGCGTTTCGCCGCGACCTCTTCGGGGCCGCAGGTTTCGGGCTTTCCCCCTTTTTACCTGAGGTCAGGCCGGCGGCTTTGCCCTTGCGAAACCGGCGCGAAATCCGTTCGGAGAATCGCATGAAACGTCTCCTCCTAGGACTCGTTTTGATCTGCCTCGGCCAGCTCGACGTGTTTTCGGCGAACCCCCCGGCCTCCACGCCGGCTGATCGCGTTGAGCCGCTCTCCCTCCCGCTGCGGCTTTCCATGACGGCCGACGAGGTTGTCGCGGCGCTGGGGAAGCCGCGGTCCGACAACCGCGCCTTCGGCGGGGGCATCGGCTACGCCGGACTGCGCGTGATGTTCGACCCCAGCGGCAAGGAAATCTGGTCCGTCACGATCGAGGGCGATACCCGCCTCGCGGGTGGCGTCGGTGTGGGCGATCCGCTCGCCAAGGTGAAGGCGGAGTTTTCCGGCGGGAACATGGTCTACGACAACTACGACGTCACCGCGGGACAGTACGCGCTCTCGTTCCGCGTCGCCTCGGGCGCGGTGGATCGCATCGTCATTCGACCGTCGGGCCGGCGCTTCGCCGATTTCGCCCCCACCGCGAAGGGCGCGCCGGAGGCCCCGGCGGGTCCGCTCACCGCGCTGGTTGGGCAATGGATCGACCCGAAAAACGCCCAGTCCTTCGAGATTTTCTCGGACGGCCGTTATCGCACCGGTGTGGGTGGGCAGGGCAGCGTGGCCCTGTCGGCCGAAGGGCTCGTTTTCTCCGGTGTCCTGTCCGCGTGGAACCAAGGCCGAGCGACCCTTTCCGCCGATCGCAAGGCGATCGAGTTCTACTGGAGCAACGCCGATGGCTCCCGGAACTATTTCGCATTTCTCCGCGCCTCGCCCTGAGGCGCGCCAACCCCGCCCCGCCATGACCAGCCTCCTGCTCCCTACTCATCTCGTAAAAACCCCTTTTGTTCGCGCCGCCCGCCTAGTCGCGGCGCTCATGCTCGCCGTGCCGTGGGCGTTGCCGGCGGCCGAGGCGGAGCCGAAGGACGACATCGAGTTTGCCTATCGCGCGCTGACGCGGGCGATGAAGGAGGGCCGCTACGAAGACGGCCTCGCGCTCAGCCGGCTGGCGATGGCGCTCGAGCCGAACAAACCCGCCCATGCCTATAACGCCGCCTGCTGCGAGGCCCGCCGCGGACGAACCGGCCCCGCCCTCGATTATCTGGAGCGTGCGCTGAAGCTGGGGTTCAGTGACGCCGCGCACCTCAGGGCCGACGAGGATCTTGCGAGCCTGCGCAATGAGCCGCGGTTCCAGCGCGCCCTGGCGGCCTTGGAAAATCCTCCTCCGGCGGATGCCCGCGCCGACTCGGAGCTGCGCGATCTGGCGGGCCGTTGGATCAGCCAGAGCATCCGGAATGATTACGACAATGGCGCCTTCGACCGGGGGACAGGCGAGGACTACACGCCGCTTTTCGTCCTCAATAACGGCACGTGGCGCTACGGCACGCAGAGCGGCAAGGTGACGATCAGTGACGCCTCGCCGGCCGACCTCGCGTTCATGGATTTCAAGCCGACCGCCAAGCCCGAGAACCTGCCGAAGCGGAAGTTCGAGCTCCAGGGCTGGGCGGGAGACCGCGCCATGGGTTACTGGCGCGTCGATCCTTCCGACGGTAAACCGTACCGGGTGGTCCTTCACTTCCGTATCCGCGACCCCCGGCCCGGCCTCGCGACGTGGATCCGCTCGCGGTCGTCCAACTGACCCGGTTGCGGCTGGCGTGGGACGCCGTGACGACTTTTCTTGCGGCATGCCTCTGGTACGTTTCTCCACGCCGCTCTCCCGCGCGCTCCTCCGACTCATTTTGGTCGCGGTCCTCGCTTCCCCCGTCGCGGCGCGGCCGCCCAACATCGTCTTCATCCTCGCCGACGACCTCGGGTACACCGACCTCGCGTGTTTCGGCAGCCGCTACTACGAGACGCCGCACATCGACCGGCTCGCGTCGCAGGGCGTGCGGTTCACCAACCACCACCATCACCAGAATTGCGCGCCGACCCGGGCCGCGCTGATGACCGGCCAGTACTCGGTCCGCACCGGCGTCTACACGGTGGGCAACATCGACCGCTTTGACTGGTCATCGCGACCCCTTCGGCCGGCCGACAACGTCACCAACCTCCCGCTCGACCGGGTGCTCCTGCCGCAGGTATTGAAGCGCGCGGGCTACGCGACCGCGATGTTCGGCAAGTGGCATCTCGGCCAGCAGGGCGACTTTCACCCCGGCCGGCGTGGCTTCGACGAGGCGATCGAGAGCGCGGGGCAACACTACGATTTCCGCACCAATCCCACCGTCGAGGTGCCGAAGGGAAAGTACCTCGCCGACTTCCTCACCGATCGCGCCGTCGATTTCATCCGCCGCAATCGCGAGCGGCCGTTCTTCCTCTATCTGCCGCACTTCGGCGTCCATTCGCCGCATCAGGCCAAGGAGGAACTCGTCGCACGCTTCCGCGACAAGCCCGGCGCGGGCGGGCACCGGAATCCCGTCTATGCGGCCATGATCGCGAGCGTCGATGAAAGCGTCGGCCGCATCACCGCCCTCCTCGACGAACTCAGGCTGGCCGACGACACCTTGGTGGTCTTCGCCAGCGACAATGGCGGGGTGGGTGGTTACGCCCGCGCCGGGTTGGAGCGCGGCCGGGACGACGTCACCGACAACGCCCCGCTGCGCAACGGCAAGGGCAGCCTCTACGAAGGCGGGACGCGCGTGCCGCTGATCGTGCGCTGGCCCGGCCGCGCGCCGGCGGGCGCCGTCTGTGACACGCCCACGGTGCACGTTGACGTCCTGCCGACGTTCGCCGCGATCTCCGGCGCGGCCCTTCCCGCGGGCCAGACCCTCGACGGCGAGAGCCTGCTGCCGCTGATCCGTGATCCGCGGGCCCGGCTCGCGCGCGACGCGTTCTTCCAGCATTTCCCCGGTTACCTCGGCGCCGGCCCCGGCCAGTGGCGCACGACGCCGGTGAGCCTCATCCACGCTGGTGACTGGAAGCTGATGGAGTTTCTCGAGGACGGCCGGCTCGAGCTGTACAACCTGCGCGAGGATATCGGCGAGAGCCGCAACCTGGCCCAGGAGCTTCCGGAGAAGGCGCGAGCGCTGCATGCCCGTCTGGTGGCGTGGCGGACGTCGATGAAGGCGCCGATGCCCACGAAGAACAACGCCTCCGCCGCGGAGCCGGCGAAGAGGAAGGGCGGCAAGAAGCGCTCGAACGGCGACGATTGACCGTCGTTCCCCGCGGCGAGCCTCGGGCGCCCGCGGGTGCTCCAGAACGGGGTCGCCATGCGGAGGGGTCCTCCCCTTGCTCGAGCCCGTTTTTCCCACCCCATGAAATTCTTCGGACTGCACTGGGTCGACGTCACGATCCTCCTCGGCTACATCGTGGCCGTTCTTTTGATCGGCAAGGCGCTGGCACGCGGCGTGAAAGGCGAGGGGGACTTCTTCCTCGGCGGCCGCTCCCTCGGGCGGTGGCTCCAGTTCTTCCTCAGTTTCGGGAACATGACCGACCCCGGGCAGGCGACGACCACGTCGAGCTCGGTCTACCGGCAGGGCGCGGGTGGCGCGTGGCTGGCGCTGATCACGCTCTTCCTCACGCCGTACTACTGGTTCATGAACGTCTGGTTCCGCCGGGTGCGGCTCACCACCATGGCGGATCTCTTCGCCGACCGCTTCGGCAGCCGGTTCCTCGCGACCCTCTACGCGGTCACGATGCTCATCATCGCGGTGATCGGTGTCATCGCGGCGGGCAATGTCACCGCGCTGAAGACGCTGCAGCCGCTGATGGTGAAGGAGGAGGCGGTCTGGACTCCCGCTGAGCGCCAACGCGTCGCCGATTACCACGAATACGCGCAGCTCCGGCAGCAGCGGCAGGCGGGCGCCTTACCCGCCGACGCCGCGACGCGCTACGAGACGCTCAGCGACTACTATAAGCGGGGGGAGCTGCAGCCCTATGTCACTTACCTCCAGCCCGTGGCATTCTACCTGGTTTCTACCGGCATCGTCGCGGTTTTCATCATGCTCGGCGGGTTGAAGGCGTCGGCGGTCGTCGACGCCATCCAGGCGATGCTGGTGGTCGTGATCTCCATCATCCTGATCCCGTTCGGGCTCGCCGAGATCGGCGGCCCGAAGGCGCTGCACGACAAGCTGCCCGACGTGATGTTCAACCTGTTCGGGGGCGACATCGCCTCCGAGTACACCTGGTACTCCATCGCCGCGCTCCTGCTCGTGCAGCTGATCGGGATCGCCGGCACCCAGGCCAACATGGCGATCTCCGGCTCCGCCAAGGATGAGATGGCGGCCCGGATCGGCGCCGTCACCGGCGGCTTCAGCAAGCGCTTCGTCACCATCGCCTGGGCCTACTGCGGCCTGATCGCCCTCGCGCTCTTCGGCCCGAATCTCTCCGACCCCGATCAGGCGTGGGGCCTCATGACCCGTGAGCTGCTGCCCATCGGTCTGATCGGAATCATGATCACCGGCATTCTGGGCGGGAAGGTCGCTGTGCTCGGCGCCCAGTCGGTCGTGCTTTCCGGCCTCGTCGTGAAGAATCTCTACGAGCCGCTCTTCCCCGGGCGCGACGAGCGCCACTACGTGGTCGTCGCGCGTCTCGCTGTGCCGCTGCTCCTCGCCGCCGGCGTGCTTGTCGGGCTTTTCCTCAACAGCGTGGTCGTCATCCTGAAGTTCGCGATCGTGCTCCTGCTGGTCTGGGGCGTGCCCATCACCGTCCTGTTCCTGTGGCGCGGTGTCACCGAGACCGCCGTTCGCGTGCAAGTGTTCGTCACCTTGCTCCTCATCGCCGTCATCCCTTCGGTCGTTTCCTCGATCCCCGGGCTCGCCCGCTCCGAAACGCTCACCGCCATGACCCGCGAGCGCGTCGTCACCGCGGAGGTGTCGGCCACCGCCGCCGATGTCGCCGCCGGGCGCGCCAAGGCGGCCGGGGATAAAGTCTCCGTCACGCGCCGCATCGAGCCCGTCTCCCTCTACTTCGAGGAAGGTGTGGTGCGCGTCGACCCGAAGGACCCCTCCTCGCCCCGCACTGGCAAGGGCCTGTTTCGCACGGAGGTCTACCTGCTGGCGCTGCTCGGATTCGACGTCGCCGGCTTCTCCTCCGCCCAGCTGCTCACGACGCGCTACCTCGTCGACGCGCTCATCCCCGTCCTGCTGATCTTCGGCGTCAGCCTGCTGACGCGTCCCGCCGATCCTGACCGCGTGGCGCGCTTCTACGTCCGGATGAAGACGCCCGTCGCGCCCACCCTGGAGGAGGATGCGCGGCGCGTTGCCGAGAGCTACGCGAACCCGACGCGCTACGACCACCTCAAGCTCTTCCCGCGCTCAAAATGGGAATTCACGAGATGGGATCGGACCGACACCCTCGGCTTCCTCGCCTGCTGCGCGCTGGTCGGCGTGGTGCTGCTCGTCTTCAAGGGCGTCCTGATGCTGGGCGCATGAAGGTGCCAGGTCTCCTTGTCCTGCTGGTGACCCTGTTGGCCGTCGCGCCGTGCTCCGTCGCGGGCGCGGCGCCCGGTCCGGTGTTTCTGCTGGGAGGAAATTCCATGAAGGGCGCGCTTTTCGCCGACGGTCTGCGGCCCGCGTTGCGGGAGCATTTCCAAGGGCGCACGCGGGTGGTCCTGGTGCTCGAGGCCCTGCATCCGGAAGACCGGGGCGCGATGGAGGCGCGATTGCGGGAAGCCTTCCGTGATCTCGGGGCCGAGGCGGCGGCGCTCGATCTCGCCGACCCCGCGGCCGCCCGCGCGCGACTGGGCGCGGCCGATGGCGTTTTCATCGTGGGAGGGGAGACCTTCGTGCTGCTCGCCGCGTTGCACCGCCATGGTCTGCTCGAGGTCATCCGGTCCCGCGTGCGCGCCGGTGTCCCCTACGCCGGTTCGAGCGCCGGCGCCAACGTGGCCGGTGTCCTGATTGGCACCACCAACGATTTTCCTGTGGCGGATATCCCATCCCGCACGGCGCTCGGCCTGGTACCGGGCTCCATCAATCCCCACCATCCGCTTCCCGTCTCCGCTGAATTCCGCGTGCGGGCGGCCAAGATCCGCGCCTACCTGCGCTTCAATCCGGCCGAAACCGTGCTGGGAATCGCCGACACCTCGATGGTTCGCTGGCAGGACGGCCGCCTGACGCTGATCGCCGGCGCCGGTTGGCTCTACCATGCCGGTCGCGAGCGTGAGCTGCGGCTCGGCGAGGACGTGGACGATCTCGGAAAGTAACCGCGCCGGAAGACGTCAGTAGCGGCGCGTCACCGTGGCGCCGGTCCGGTCGCGGAAGACGATGTGGCGGCGGTCCGCGTCAATGCGGTCGAACACGACGCCCATCGCGGCGTCGATGGTTTCACCGGAGCGCGCGAGGCGCCCGTTGATCACCGCTCGCGCCGGTGTTCCTTGGAACACGCCGCTGATCTTGGCGTTCGCGACGAAGGTGCGGAACTCGACGCTGGCATCGGCTCCGGCCTGCTCGAGCGTGGTGGTGGCCGTCACGCCCTTGGCGATCGTGGTGCGTGCCGTCGCCGCTTCGCCCGCGGATGCTGAGGCGGTCGCGGCCGCGGGAACCGGCGTGGCGGGCGGAGTTGCGGCGGGCGCAGGGGGAAGCGCGGTCGCCGCCGGGGAGGGTGCGGCAGGGGCAGCCGCGGCCACGCGAGCGGCGGTTTCCGCGACGGTCTGTGCTCGGGTTTCCGTCGCCGCCTTGGCCTTGGCCACGGGGGTGGTTGGGGGTGCGGCGGGGGCTTTGGGAGCCGGTGCGGGCGCCGCTGCCGCGGGGGTTTTGGCGGCGGCTGGCGGCGGGAATTTCTTCGCGACGGGCGCCGGCGGTTCGGCGCTGAAGAAGACCGAGTAGGCGAAGTAGAGACCGCAGGCGAAGACAACGAGACCGATGGCGCCCGCGACCACGAAGACGGTACGCTTGTTCTTCGCCACGTCCTTCGGCTCGGCGAGCTCTCCGGCTGTCCGCACGATGGGCCGCGGTGGCGGAGTCGCCGTCGCATCAGCTGGCGGCGCCGCCACCGGAAACGGAGGCGGAGCTTTCGGGGCGGCCGGAGCTGGCGTGGCGGGGGCGGCCAAGGCGATCGGTACCTGAGCCGGCCCGGCGGGCGCGGACGAAGCGGGCGCGGGAGCCGCGTCGTTGCGCGGCTTTAGCTTGAATTTCGAGGTCGGGTCGGACGCGGCCGAGACGTCCGCGACTTGCGCGGCAGGTTTTTCCGGAACAGCTGGGGCCGGGCCCGATGGAACAGGCGGAGGAGCCGGGGCGGGTTCGGCCGCGGGCGCTGCAGCCAGAGTGGCGGCAGGCGCGGGATCAGGGAGTTTAGGCTTGAGCCGGATTACCGGGGTGGGCGCCGGAGTGGCCGCGGTGGCTGGCGGAAGGGGAGTTGTCTCCGTGCTGGCCGGTGGCGATGGCTCGGCAGTGGCCGGGCTGGGGACGGAAAGGCGGGGCTTGAGGCGCACCTTTGGCGCGGAGTCGACCGACGGGATGGGCTCAGCTGCGACAGAATTTGGCGGGGGAGAGACCTCCGCCGGAGTGGTGGAGGAGGGCGAGGCGGTGGGCGCTTCGGCGGGAGCAGGAGTCGCGCGGGGTTTCAGCCGAAGGACCGGCTGGGGTTTCTGCTCGTCGCTCATGCGTCGAGAGAAAGACCTTTGCGGTCGCCGCTACAGCAAAAATCCGCCTTCGTACTGGGTGTCCGCCGGTCCCTCGAACCGACGGTCGGCGCCGGAAAACTTTCACTCGCGGTCCGGCCCACGGCTCTTCACGGTTCCCAGCCCGTATCCAATGAAGAAGGTCCTTATCCCCGCCATCCTGGTCGCCTCGTTGCCGTTCGTGAGCGGCTGCGGCATGTTCTCGAAGAAGGCCCGCGCCAAGGAGAGCACCGCGATCGCCGGCGAGGTTGAGGCCACATTCCGCCAACGCTGGGTCGAAAAACGTTCGGGTGAGCTCGCGGCTCAGGGTCTGGCCGCCGACGCCGCGCGCGCGCAGGCCGGACGCGAATTTGACGAGCGTTACCAGTTCGGCCTCAAGAACCGGCGCTGATGCGGGCCGCTCCGCCGGCCGCAACGTGAGCGCGACTCCCGGACCCTCCCCGGAACAGGCCCGGGCCGGGGCGCTAGCCGCCGCGCTGTGCTACTTTCTTTGGGGGTTGGTTCCGGTTTACTGGAAGCAGCTGGCGGCGGTCGATGCCTTGGAGTTGATCGCGCATCGGCACGTTTGGTCGCTCGCGCTGCTTGCGGTCCTTATGTCGCGGACGGGCGGCTTCCGGGAGCTGGCGGGCTTGCTGCGGGATTCGCGCGCCGTCGCCACGCACCTGCTGAGTGGCACGCTGCTCACGCTTAACTGGCTTGTTTACGTCTGGGGGGTGAATGCCGGTCATGTCATCGAGACCAGTCTCGGCTACTTCCTGGTGCCGTTGGTCAACGTCGCCGCGGGACGGCTCGTGTTGCACGAGCATCTGCGCCGCTTGCAATGGGGCGCCATCGGTCTCGCGGCGACAGGGGTCGCGTTGATGTTCTGGCAGGCCGGCCGGCCGCCGTGGATCGCGCTCGTGCTCGCCGCGACCTGGGGTGGTTACAGCTTCATGCGCAAGCGATCCGCGCTCGGGGCGATCCCGGGTCTTGCGGCGGAGACACTCCTCCTGGCGCCGCTCGCGGTCGGTTTTCTGATCTGGCGGGAGATCGATGGCGCCGGCGCGCTCGGACGCGTGGATCTGCCGACGCACATTTTGATCCTCAGCGCCGGGATCGTCACGGCCGTGCCACTGCTGCTTTTCGGCTACGGGGCGCGTCGCGTGCGTCTCACTACGCTCGGTCTGCTGCAGTACCTCGCGCCCACGGTGCAGCTGGTGATCGGCCTCTGGATCTACCACGAGCCGTTCACCCGCCAGCGCCTGCCCGGATTCGCGTTCATCTGGGCCGCGCTCGCGCTCTACACGATCGACAACGTGCTCGCTGCCCGTCGGGCGCCCGCCTGAGCGACCCATGGGCTCCCTGCGAGGTCGGGATTTCTTTCGGGCTGTCTCGCTTCGCTTCACGAATTCCCCCCTCACGGCCTCTGGCTTCTTGCCCTTCGCGGGCCGGATGAAGCAGGGTCACTGCTCACTAGCAGCACCAAGCCGTCGGAAAGCCCTCCGGGTTTCGGCGGGTTCGCGCTGGGTCGTCCTTACTCGAGCTTCCCCATGAAAAACACCCGCTCCTTCCTGTTCGCCGGTCTGCTGGCCGGCTTCGTCCTCCTCGCTGCGGCCCGCGCGGCGGCTCCTGCCCCAACCGGCCCGATTCCCGATGCTTCCGCCGCGATCGAGAAAAACGATCCCAGCGGCCGCTTCCGTAAGATGCACGATTCCTTCCTCGTACGCGGCAAGGCGGGTCCGGTCGGGGTACTTTTTATCGGCGACTCGATCACCCAGGGATGGACCCGGGCGCCGCATGTCTGGGAACAATATTACGGCCAATGGCAGCCGGCGAATTTCGGCATCGGCGGGGACCAGACACAGCACGTGATCTGGCGCCTCGAAAACGGCGAGCTCGACGGTCTCACGCCCAAGGTCGCCGTGCTGATGCTCGGCACCAACAACACCCGCACCCACAACGCCTCCCAGATCGCGGCCGCCAATCGCAAGATCGTCGGCATGATCCGCGCCAAGATTCCCGGGGTTAAGGTGCTCGTGCTCGCCGTCTTTCCCCGCGGCCCCCGGCCGGAGAAGGATGGCAGCATCACCGCCGACGCCGTGGCGCAGGCCACGCGGCAGATGGACATCATCAACGCCGTGAACGCCGAACTCGCACAGCTCGATGACGGCAAGGAGGTCCGCTTTCTCGACATTAACCGCGTCTTCCTTGGCCAGGACGGCAAGATCCCGTACTCCATCATGCCCGACCAACTGCACCCCAACGCGGCCGGTTACCAACTTTGGGCCGACGCGATGCACCCGACCCTCACGGCCCTCATGAAATGACCCCCTCCAAAGGGGTCAGGGCGTTAAACGTTTAAATCCGCAGGATTTGACGTGCTTCGAATTAAACGCCCAACGCCCTGACCCCTTAGTTTGCGGATCAAAGGGGTCAGGGCGTTAAATGTTGGGCGAGGTGGATCGAAGTCCCCGGCAGTTTAAACATTCAACGCCTTGGCCCATCGGCCGCGGGCAGTCAGGGATCGCGGCGGAGGATCAAGATATGCTGTCGGGGCAGCACGTTGACGTTCCGCTCGAAACGCACGGGGTGGACGGAAAACTCGCGGCGAACCTGCGCTTCCGTCATCTTGTGCAGCGGTTTGATCGGCACCTCGGGGTCCTCGCCGCGGTATTCCACCAGTACGAGCCGGCCACCGGGCTTGAGAGCGCGGATCATAGCCCGCGCCATCTCAAAAGGGTGTTCGAATTCATGATAAACGTCTACCAGCAGAATTACGTCGCAGGATGCCTCTGGCAGGCGCGGGTCATCCACGGCGCCCAGCACCGGCCGAACCTGATCGGCGACTCCGCGGCGCTTCATATTGGCCATCAACAGTTCCAGGAATTCCTGCTGAATCTCCACAGCGTGTACGACACCGTTCGGGCCAACCCGCCGCGCCATCCGCCACGTGAAGTAACCGCTGCCCGCGCCTACATCCGCCACGGTGTCGCCCGGCTGTAATCTCAAGGCTTCCAGCAAGAGGTCGGTGCGCTCCTCCTGCTCGCGTTCGGAACGCTCCAGCCAACCGGCACCTAGATGGCCCATGACCTGCGAAATCTCGCGGTCGAAGTAGTATTTCCCAATGCCGTCGCGCGTTCGCCGGCCAGTCTCATAACGAGCTTCGGCAGGACGGCTATCTACGACTGCCGGCGCGGCTGCGGCCACCTCATGTGCCGCCGCCAGTAGGAATAGGGCAAAAACAGCGATCCTCGCCGCCGGAAAGTGACCAAAGGGGTTAGGGCGTTCAACGTTTAGCTCGGACCGGAAGCTGCCGGTTCGTTCAAACGAAAAACGCCCTGACCCCTTAAAAGGGGTCAGGGCGTTGAATGTTTTTCGCAGCGCGGATGCGGTTGCTTCGTTTAAACAGAAAACGCCCTGACCCCTTTGGGTGAGTGATCGGTTCATTTTAGGGCGACCGGGCGGCCGGTGCGGATTGATTCTTCCTCGGCCTCGCAGATCTCGACGGCCGATACGCCATCCTCGGCAGTCACCCGGCGGGGCGCGCGCCCGCGCTCGATACACTCCGCCATGTAGTCGAGCTCCCCGAGGTAGCCGTCACCGGGTTCGGGTGGCACCACGCGTCCGCCTCGGCCGGCCTCGAAAACCTTCAGCGCGTCAGCGCCACGGGCGAGGTCGTAGTCGGCGGTGGCCCGCTCAAAAACGACCGTGTACGCCATGTTGAAGCCGTGGCCCGTCGCCATCGCCCAACTGCCCTCGGCGCTAACCGCCGCCCCGTTGGCGACCGTGTATTGCGCGACCACGTGATCGATCGCCCCGCTGTGGAAGCCCACGCCTTGCGCGTACACCGCCGTGGGGCGTCCGAAGAGGTGCTGCACGAAATCGACGTCGTGGATGTGGAGGTCGAGCAGCGCCCCGCCCGACGCCGTTCCGTCGAGATAAACGTCGCGGCCCCATGCCGGCGCCTCGCCCACGCGCCGGAAACGCGCTGCCTTCACCGCCCCAAAGGTGCCGGCTTCGACCGCCTGTTTCAGCCACGTCCAGCCCGGCCAGAACCGCAGGCACATTGCCGGCATGAAGAAACCGCGCGCCTCCCGCGCCGCGGTGAGGATCTCCCGGGCCTGCGCGGCCGTCCGCGCCAGCGGTTTCTCGCAGATCACGTGCTTGCCGGCGCGCAGCGCGCGGGTCGCGAGTTCGACGTGCCGCGGGGTGGGCACGCACAGGTCGATCAGGTCGATCGCCGGATCCGAGAGCAGCGAATCAAAATCCCTCGTGGCGCGCACGCCGGTCATGTCGAGCCGCAGCGGTTCGCCCATCGCGATGTTGCCCGAGACGGATGAGAAATCCCCGTTCTCCGGCAAGTGGCGCGACGCGCAGAGCGCCGCGATGCGGATGCCCGGCAGCCGGAGATACGCGCGGAGGTGGGTGACCCCCATGAAACCGAGACCGACGACAGCGACGTTGACCATGGTGGAAACGGGAGACTCAGCGCACGAGGGACTCGAGGTGGAGGCGACCAGCGCGGATATCCGCCGCGCGCTGCGTGCCGGCCTCGCGCTCGATGCAAAGATCACCTTTGAACCCGAGTCCATCGAGGGTCCCGAGAAAAGCGGTCCAGTCGACCTCGCCGGCGCCGACCGCTACCTCCTCGCCCCACGCTCCCGGCACCCGTGTGCGCCGGGCGTCCTTGAGATGGCATTGGCGGATCCAAGGTCCAAGTGTGCGGAGAGCCGCCAGCGGTTCGCCCTTGTCGTAGAGGATCATGTTGGCCGGATCGAAGTTCACTCCGACGTCCTTCCGTCCCAGCATGCGCAGGAACGCGGCGAGGGTCTCCGCCGTCTCCTGTCCGGTCTCGAAACCGAGCGCGATGCCATCGCGTGCGAAGACGCCTGCGATGCGGTCGATGCGATCGAGCAGCTTGCGGAAATCCGGGTCGCTCTCCTCGTGCGGCAAGAAGCCGGCGTGGAACGTCACCAGCCGCAGGCCGAGCCTCGCCGCGAGGGCGGCCACGCCTTGGATGTTGCGCCAGTTTTCCTCCCACGTTCCGTCGGGCACCACGCCACCCGTGCGACGGATCGAGTCCAGCGAGGTGTAGTCCTCGCCGGCCGTCACGAACATGCCGGAGGCGATCTCCACGCCGCGGGCGCGGGCGAGCTCGGGAAACGTGCCCCACACCGCCGGTTCCGCGCGGAGCGGATCCAGGGCGAGTTGCACGCGCGCGACGCCGGTGGCGGCTAGCGCGTCGAGCAACGCGACGGGGTCTGAGGGTTGCAGCGACCAGCTGCAGACGGCGAGGCGGCGGGCGAGATCGTTCTTCGTCATGAGTCGGCGGATCGCGCGGAACGTGACTTCCGCCCGCGGGTCCACGCGAGATTTTTCAAGTCACCGCGGCCCCAGCACGGCTCCGCCGCAACCGAAGTGCCGCTCGGAACGCGCCGCGCTGGGAGTGGCGATTTAAAGCGAGAGGGAGTGAGGGCGCAATTGGCGGAAGGAGTTTCCGACGATCCGAGGGAGGCCCGCCTGAGGCGGGTAAACGCCCTCGGCTACATCGCACGCATTTCATGACGAACGTCGGTCCGGTATTTCCGCACGAAAGGCATCCCGTGCAGCCGCAGCCGCCCGCCGCGGATCATGCCGCCTGCGTGACGGCTGAGGGCTTTTCCTGAGGTGGCGAACTTGAGCCCCGCTGATTCAGCTGCGCTTTGCGGCGGACCTGATTGGAACAGGATTCGGCTCGTGCCCGGCTGGGCGCTGACCGGTCCCGGGCAAGTCGTCGTCGCCGATCACACGGCGGGTTTTTTCAGCCATGGCCTTCAGCCGTTTAACAACGTCCGGCTGCCGGGCGGACACTTCGGTCTCCTCGCCGACATCGTGACGCACATCATACAACACGGCCGGCGCCGGGGCGCGCCGACCGTTGAGGGCCACGAGCTTGTTCTCCAAGGGCAGATAAAGTTTCCAGGGACCCGACCGCACGGCCTGCAGTTGCGGACCGAAGTAGTAGCAGAAGCCTTTCTCGTCCCATGGCGACTTCGCCTCCGGGCGTCCAAACAGGAGCGGGTGAATGTCATGGCCGTCGATTGCGCGGGTCGGCAGAGCCGCGCCTGCAAGGCCGGCGAACGTCGGCAGCAGGTCCAGCGTCGAGCAGACCTCATCGGTCACGCGACCGGCCGGGATCCGTCCCAGCCAGCGCATCACGCAGGGCATGCGCATGGCGCCCTCCGAGGTGTCGTACCCCCAGCCCTTGTACGGAGCGCAGCTGCCCTGCGCGGGATTGCGGCGCACCGCGCCGTTGTCGGAGGTCCAGATCACAAGCGTGCGCCGGTCGAGCCCGAGGCGGCGGAGCGCCGCGAGAATCTCGCCGGCCGACCAATCCAGTTCCTCCACCGCGTCGCCGTAGGGTCCGTTGCGGCTGCGGCCGCGAAACGCCGGGCTGGAAAATGGATGTGCGGTGGAGCCAGGCATCGTGTGCGGCAGGTAGATGAAGAACGGCCGCTCCGCGTGGCGCCCGATGAACGCGATCACCTCCTCGGTGCAGCGCCGAACGAGGTGGTCGCGGTCGACGGGCGCCTCGATCACGGTCTCGTCGCGCATAAGCGGAAGCTCCGGGAACCCCGCCTTGGGCCCGGGGCCGGGCGTCATGTCGTCGCTGTAGGGGATGCCGAAAAACGTGTCGAAGCCCTGGCGCGTGGGCAGGAACCGCGGCTGGTCGCCCAGATGCCATTTCCCGAAAATCCCCGTGGCGTAGCCCGCCGCCTGCAGGGTCTCGGCGATCGTGGTCTCGTCGGGATTGAGCCCCTTGGTGTCCACCGGCCGCAGCACGGGCAGTCCGGCGCCGCTCACATGGAGGTTGACGCGCCGCGGGTAGCAGCCGGTGAGCAGCGACGCGCGGCTGGGCGTGCACACGCCGCTCGCCACGTAGAAGCTCGTGAATCGAGTGCCTTCGGCCGCCATGCGATCCAGATTCGGCGTGCGGTGAAGCTTGGATCCGCCGAAGCCGACGTCCCCGTTGCCGAGGTTGTCGACGAAGATAAGCACGATGTTCGGCGGCGGTTCGGCCGCGCGCGGCCTGGCTGAGGTGAAGGCGGATAACGCGAGCGCGGCGGCGAGACGGATCAGGGAGGCGGAACGCATGGGGTGGCCCGAACCTGCCCCGGCGGGTGCTACGGGCAAGGCCGGGTTGGGGCGGACGCCCCGCTTGACCGTCGCGGGTCGCGAACACCACACTCGTTAAAACCTTTCACCGGATGGAACCTTTTCTCATCGACGTCACCATGCCCGCGATGGGCGCCACGGTGAACGAGTTGACCGTGATATCGCTCAAGGTGCAGCCCGGCGACCGGGTCGCCAAGGGCCAGAAAGTGGCGGAGCTGGAAAGCGACAAATCCGTCTTCGACTTCGAGTCGCCCTGCGAGGGCGTGGTGAAGGCCGTGCTGGCCGCCGGCGGTGACGTGAAACCCTCCGGGGCGCCTTTTCTGCGCATCGAGACCGCCGACGAGTCGTTGCGGCATCTGGCATCCGGCGCCGCAACGGCTTCCGCCGCTCCCGCCGTCCCGAAGGCGGCGGCCGCGCTGGTCTGGACTCCGAAGGCCCTGAAGCTTGCCCAGGAGGCGGGGCTGGATCCTGCCGGCATCTCAGGCATCGAGGCCACCGGGCCCGGCGGCCGGGTGTCGGGCGACGATGTCGCGCGCTACTTGGCGACGCGCAAATCTTGAGTCGACGCCCCAGCCGTCGGCGCTTTGATCCGGGGTCGATTGAGCACCAAACCCGAGACCGTCCGCATTGCGGGCGTGGGCCACGCCGCCCCGGCTAACATCCGGCCGAACAGTGAGATCCTGAAGGCCTTTCCCAACCGCACCGAGGAGGAGGTGGTGCGGTTGACGGGAATCAAGGAGCGGCGTCACGCGGCGGAGGATGAATCCGCGACCGACCTCGCCGTCATTGCCGCTCAGCACGCGCTGTCCCAGGCCGGGATGGGCGCCGAAGTGATCGACGCCATCATCATGGCCACGATCATCCCCGACCAGCCGGTGCCCTCGATGGCGAGCGCGCTCGCCCGGCGGCTGGGAACTCCCCGTGCGCTGGCCTTCGACCTGAATGCAGCCTGTTCCGGTTGGTTGTACGCGCTGGAGGTCGGCCGGTCGCTCATCCTCAGCGGATCCGCGCGCAACGTGCTCGTCGTCACCGCGGAACTGCTTTCCCGCATCACCAACCCCCAGGACCACGAGACCGCCTTTCTTTTCGGCGACGGCGCGGGCGCGGCGCTTCTCACGACCGGGGACGGCGGCCACCGTCTGCACCGCATGGCCCTGAGCGGCGACGCCGACCAGTTCGAGTCGATCCAGCGCCCCGGCGGCGGCGCCCTGAAGCCATGGCCGGGCGGGGAGGGGTGCGAGCTCAAGGACTTCTACCTCCAGATGAACGGCACGGCGGTGTTCAAGCACGCCGTGGTGGGATTCGCGGAGCAGATCGAGCAGACGCTGCGGCGGGAAAACCTGCGCGCGGAGGACATTGCGTGGGTGGTGCCGCACCAGGCCAACGCGCGCATCCTCACCGCTGTGAGCAAGCGCGTCGGCATACCCTACGAGAAGTTCGTCGTCACCATCTCCAAGTATGGAAACACGAGCGCCGCGAGCGTCTCGATGGCCCTCGGCTGGGCGGCCGAGGAGGGCATCTTCGCCGAGGGCGATCGCATCATTTTCTGCAGCGTGGGCGCGGGCCTGACATTCGCGGGCGGCCTGCTGGTGTGGTGACGGCGTCCCCGGCCGGGGCGGGACGGGCCTTCTCCGCGCGCCGCCGGGCGGCCGCGCAGCGCCGGGCGAATTCCTCCCGGCCCGCCCGCGAAAGCGGCCACTCGGCTTCGGTCGGGAGCAGGCAGAGATGGCACATCGCGGTTTCGAGGGTGGCCGGATCCGGCGCGGGAAAAAAGACATTTTGATTTTCCGGCGGGGCGGCTTTGGTTCGCCGGATGCTTTCGGTCTCAAACCTCACCAAGTCCTTCCCGTCCCCGGAAGGCGCGCCGGTGAAGGTCGTCGACGTCGCGGAATTCCTGCTCGGGGCCGGCGAGCAACTGGCGCTGCGCGGCGAGAGCGGTTCGGGCAAGACCACCTTTCTTAACCTCGTCGCCGGCATCCTCGCCGCCGATTCCGGGAACGTCATGATTGACGGCGTCGAGATGACGGCGCTGCGCGAGGCGGGCCGCGACCGCCTGCGCGCGGAAAAGCTGGGATACATCTTCCAAACCTTCAATCTGCTCCAGGGATTCACCGTGCTGGAGAACGTGCTGCTTGGGATGTCGTTCGGTCCCCGCGGTGCCGACCGCGCGCACGCCCGCGAGATGCTCGGGCGCGTCGGGCTCGGCCACCGCCTCAACCATTACCCGCGGCAGCTTTCCACTGGCCAGCAGCAGCGCGTCGCCGTCGCGCGCGCCCTGGTGAATCATCCGCGGCTCGTGCTGGCCGACGAACCGACCGGCAATCTCGACCGCCGCAACGCGCGGGAGGCCCTTGCGCTGATCCGGGAGGTGTGCCGCGAGCAGGGGGCCGCGTTGCTGCTCGTGAGCCACGACGAGGAGGTCCTCGGAGGGTTCGAGCTGCGGCGTGACTTCGCCGAGGTGAATCGCCCGGCCCTGGAGGCGACCCGATGACCCTTCCCCTGATCGTCTACCGCTCGCTCCGGCAGCACGCGCTCTCGACCTGGGTGACGGCCGCCGGCATCGCCCTCGCCTGCGGGTTGCTCATGTGCGTCTGGATGGTGAAGACGCAGTCGCACGCCGCCTTCACCCAGGCCAACTCCGGCTTTGACGCCGTGCTCGGCGCGCGCGGCGCCAAGCTGCAGTTGGTGCTGAACGCCATCTTCCACCTCGAGGCCTCGCCGGGAAACATGTCCGCGGCCGACGCCGAGGCGATCCGCCGGCACCCGATGGTGAAGACGGCCATCCCGATCGCGGTCGGGGACAACCTGCGCGGGTTCCGGATCGTCGGCACGGTGCCGGAGTTGTTCACGCAGGTGGAGTACTCGCCGGGCCGGAAGTTCATCCTCGAGAAAGGAGGAGTGCTCTTCTCCGCCGATCAACGGCAGGCGGTGGTCGGCAGCTTCGCCGCCCGGCGGCTCGGTCTTGCGGTCGGTTCCACTTTCCGTCCGTACCACGGGCTCTCGTTCGATCCCAAGGCCGAGCACGCCGAAGTTTTCACCGTCACGGGCGTCCTCGCCCCCACCAACACCCCGGCGGATCGCGTCGTGTGGATCCCGATCCGTGGCGTCCAGACCATGAGCGGCCACGACCCGAAGTCGGCAACCGATGTCAGCGCCGTGCTGGTGCAACTGCGCTCCCCCGCCGGCGGGTTCATGCTCGACATGATGTACAACAAGCAAGGCAACCGCCTCACCTTCGCGTATCCCGTGGGCGCGATCGTGGCCGAGCTTTTCGGCAAGATCGCGTGGTTCGACCAGGTGCTCGCGTTGGTGGCCTACCTGGTCGCGCTGGTTGCGGCGGGATCAGTGCTCGCAAGCATCTACAACTCGATGAGTGCGCGGCAACGCGACCTCGCCATCCTGCGGGCGCTCGGCGCCCGGCGACGCACGGTCTTCGGCGCGGTGCTGGCCGAGGCGGCCGGGATCGGCCTGCTCGGCGCCGTCCTTGGTTTCGCGGTCTACGCCGCGTTGTTCGCGGGTGTGGCTCAACTGATCCGGGCCCAGACCGGAGTCGTGCTCAACCTCGCCGAATGGCACCCGGTGCTGGCGATCTGTCCGCTCGGCATGGTCGCCGGCTGCGCCCTTGGTGGTGTCATCCCCGCCTTGAAGGCCTACCGCACGCCCGTCGCCGAGACCATCGCGCCCGTGTCCTGAGCCTCGGGCGCTGGCGTACGGGGCGCGTGGCGCGGATCCGAGGGAGAACCCTCGGCTGCGACGCCCGCCTCAGGCGGGAAAAACCCGACGGCTACCTTGTACGGGTCCCGTTGCGAGGCAGCGCACGGCTTTTCCGATGGAAAAGCCTTTGGTGTAGCCGCGGCTGAAGCCGCGGACCGCGCGACCTCCTTTACGACCGGATTTGCCCGCTCACTTCACCGGCACGCGGTAAAGGTACGCATCCGAGGTCCAATCCAACTCCCCGGGCTTCGAACGCTGAAAGAGGCGACTCAGGTTGATGACGATCGCGCCGTCGGCCCGGTCTTCGCGGGCGGAGAAATTCGACAGACTCATCATCTCGCTGTCCTCGGGGCCGCGGTCGTCGACGGGTCCCACCGTCGCGCGCAACAAACGGCCGGAGCGAACATCGACCTCGCCGATCACCAGCGGGTAGCGCGGGCGGTTCCCGTCGGGATTCTTCGGCGAGATGTTTCCGATCCAGAACAGCCGGCCGCTGGAATGGGGCACGAGTTGCGAGCACGAGGACGGTGAGAAAAACGCCTCGCCGTCATCATAGGTCCAAGGTTCCGGTGCGGACCACGTTCGGCCACCATCGGCTGATCGCGAGATCCAGCGGCGTGCGGGAAGGTGCGGTTTAGTGTGGTTGGAGCCGCGCAGCACCGCGAGCACGGTACCGTCGGGCAGCTCGGCGAACGTGGGTTCGTCCATCCCGCGGGTGGAGCGCGCCGGGTCCGCTTGGATGAGTCCGGAAAGTTCCCAGCTGATGCGGCCGTCCTCGCGCCAGCGTCCGCGGAGCGCCGCGGCGTCGGAGTACGTGTAGCCGCCGCCCGGGTTGTGGTAGGTGCCGGCCGGCCCGAGGGGCGTGATGATCACCGGCACCAGCAAGGTGCCGTCGCGCAGGAACACGGGCACGGAGGCGAGGTCCCCGACCATGACGCAGTTTTTCCCGATCCAGACGCCCGGCAGAGGATGCTGCTCGGTGAACTCCGGCCCGTCCTGGAACACGCGCCCGGAGGCCGGCCACGTGCGGCCGCCGTCGGGGGAGGCGCTGTAGCACACGTACCATTGGCGCATGCCCTCGAGCGGGTCGTCGTTGGGCAGGAGCCCCTCGATGTGGAAACGCACGAAGCGGCCGGTGCGCGGGTCGGCGACACCGCCGCGCAGGGCGCGCCTGAGCTTGCCACCGGGCCGGTGCTCGAGCGTGGGGATCTCGACCGCTGCAGACCACGTGCGGCCGCCGTCGGCTGAGTGCCGCATGAACGCAAGGTCGACCGTGTCGGAACGCGACATCAGCTGGTGCAGCGAGAGCAGTTCGCCGCCGGCGGGCCGGGTGGCGTAGGTGGCGGCGAGCACGGCGACACCGGGTTTGGGCGCGGCGAGGAAGATCTCGCGGGAGTTTTTCCCGCCTTCGGCCGCGGCGGCGGCGGACGTCAGCAGCGCGAGCACGGCGACCAGCGGCCGGAGAGCGAGGTGGCGCATGCGGCTTGGCCTCTGCCCGGTACCCGCGTCAACCGCGCGGCGCGCCGGCGGTCTCGAGCGTCTCGCGCACGTGGTAGCGCTGGCGGGCACGGACGACCTGGTAGGTGCGGCCGACGTACTCGCCGATGAGGCCGATGCCGACCATGGTGACGCTCACCAGGAAAAACAGGATCCCGAACAGCGTGAACAAGCCTCCCTCCTCGGGCCCGATGATGAGACGGCGGCCGGCGAGGATGAGCACGAGTAGGAAGCTGCCGGCCGAGCAGGCGAGCGCGAACATCGTGAAGACCTGCAGCGGCGCGAGGGAGAAGCCGGTGATGAGGTCGAAGTTCAGCCGCACGAGCCGGTAGAAGGAGTAGTTGGAGACGCCGGCGTGGCGTTCCTCGTGCCGCACCCCCACCTCGGCGGGGTTGCCGGCGAAACTGTAAGCGAGGGCGGGGATGAACGTGTTGATCGCGCCGCTGCGGACGATCGCGTCGATGATGGGGCGGCGGTAGGCGCGCAGCATGCAGCCCTGGTCGGTCATCTCGATGTTGGTCGTCCTCTCGCGCACGAGGTTGACGAGCCGCGAGGCCCAGGTGCGGAAAAGCGAGTCCTGCCGGTCGAGCCGGAAGCCGCCGACGTAGTCGTGGCCGGCGTCGAGCCGTTCGAGCAGTTTCGGGATTTCCTCCGGTGGATTCTGCAGATCCGCGTCGAGGGTCACGATGACCTCTCCGCGCACGCGCTCGAACGCCGCCATGATGGCCATATGCTGGCCGTAGTTGGCGTTGAAATCGATGACGCGCGTGACGTCGGGCCGGGCGGCGTGCTGGTCCCGCAGAAGTGGGAACGAACGGTCGGCGCTGCCGTCGTTGGTGAAAATCACCTCGTAGGGCCGGCCGAGACCGTCGAGCACGGGGTAGAGCCGTGCGAAGAGCACCGGCAGGTTGGCCTCCTCGTTGTAGACGGGGATGACGACGGAAAGGGCGACGGCGGCGGGCACGGCGGAAGCGTTCATCCGCGGCGGTGGGCCAGCAAGATCCGGTGTAGCTCGGCGGCGACGCGGGCGACGTCGGCCTCCGTCATCGCGGGGAACAAGGGCAGCGTGAGGATATTGCGGCAGACCTGCTCGGCGAGCGGCAGGTCGCCCTCCTTCCAGCCGAGCCGGCGATAAACGGCGAACAGGTGGATCGCGGGGTAATGCACGCCGGTGCCGATGCCGGCGGCGTGCAGTTCGCCCATAATGGTCGCGCGGGGGACGTTGAGCCGCGCCTCCGGCAGCACGATCTGGAACATGTGCCAGTTGCTTTGCGTGAAATCGGCCGGCGGCAGGCCGAGGCCGATCTCCCGCAGCTCCGCGGTGTCGATTCGGAGGAAATACTCGCGCGCGAGTTCGCGGCGGCGGGCGTTGAACTCCGCGAGGCGTGGCAGCTGCCCGAGCCCGACGCGCGCGGCGACGTCGGTGAGGTTGAACTTCCCGCCCACCACTTCGACCTCCATGCCGTCGAAGCCGTTGCGGACCACACCTTGCAGCCGGTACTGCTCGGCGAGTTTGGCCTCGCGCTCGTCGTTCATCACGAGGGCGCCGCCCTCGATGGTCGTGATGTTCTTGTTGGGGTGGAAGCTGATCGAGGTGAAGTCGCCCGTGGTGCCGACGGGCCGCCCGCCCCAGGTGCTGCCCATTGATTGGGCGGCGTCCTCGATGACGCGCAGCCCGCGGCGCCGCGCGAGTTCGTACAGCCGGTCGCGGTCGACCGGCTGTCCGGCGAGGTCGACCGGGATGATCGCGCGGGTGGCGGGGGTGATGGCGGACTCGGCGCGCGCGAGGTCGATGTTCCGCGTCACCGGGTCGATGTCGACGAACACCGGGCGCGCGCCGACCTCCAGAATGACATTGCTGGTGGCGACCCACGAGAGCGGGGTGGTGATGACCTCGTGGCCTGGGCCGACGCCCGCGATGCGCAGGGCGATCTCCATCGTGCACGTGCCGGAGTTGAAGACCCGCACCGGCCGGCCGCCGAAGCATTCCGACAGCTTTGCTTCCAGCTCCTTGACCTTCGGTCCGGAGGTGATCCAGCCGGAGCGGAGCACCTCGCCCACGCCGGCGATGGTTTCCTCGTCGATCGTCGGGCGCGTGAGCGGGAGAAAGGGAGCGGCCATCTCAAGGTCGGTTGCTGAGGAGGCTGGCTCCGCGGATTTCGGCGATCAAATGATAACGGAAAGCCGGGTCGGCGAAGACCGCGCGCGGGTCCTTCATCACGCCGTGGCGGACCACCAGCCAGACCCGTTCCGGCCCGGACCACTGCCGCCGGAGCTCGGACTCGTCGATGAAGCGTCGGGCGCGTTCCTCCGGACTCAGGAACTGCACCTGCAGCTCGTCGGTGTAGCTCACCAGCCCGACCGTGCGGCCAGTATAGTAGACGAAGTCATGGAAAAAGGCCCAGTAATGATAGACGCGGTCGGCGGGCTGCATCCGCTCGCTCGCCGCGAGGGCGAGTTCCTTGGTGCCGAGCCGCTGGAAACCGGGAGCGACATGGAGGACCAGCCCGTAGAAGCAGACCGTGGTGGCGACCATCACCGCCGCGCCTGACCATTCCCCGCGCCGTCGGGCCCGCCAGGGGGCGAGCAGCGCGCCGGTGAACAGCACGGCGGCGATGAGGAGCCCGTGGGGCCGCAGCGCCGTCGCCTGGGCGGCGTCACGGATCACTCCCGGTTTCAGCACCGCCGCGAGCACCGCGAATCCGAGGAGCGTGGAGAAGGCCGAAAAAACCAGAATGCCCGTGCGTAGTCCTCCTTCCGCGACCGACTCCAGCCGGCGGGCCAGCCACGCCCCGATGAGCACCGCGAGCGCGGGGAAGACGGGGAGGATGTAGGGAATGAGCTTAGATTGCGACTTGGAGAAGAAGAGGACGATGAACAGCACCCAGGTGACCAGGAACCAAGCATCGGCGTTCTCGAGGCGCCGGCGCCAGCCTCCGGCGAGCGCCTCGCGGAGCGCGGCGGGCAGGAAACCCACCCAGGGGAAAAGCCCCGCGAGGAGGACCGGGCCGAAAAACCAGAACGGCGCTCCGCGTCCGTGCACCGTCGTGGTGAAGCGCGTCCAGTGCTCGTGGATGAAGTAAAACTCCGCCCAGCCCGCGTTGCGCTGTGAAGCGAGGACGTGCCACGGGGCGGCGATCGCGAGGAAAAGCAGCGCGCCGGGCGCCAGGTGCATCGGCAGCAGCCGGCGCCACTGGTTGAAAATCAGCAGCCAGAGGAACATCACCGCGCCCGGGATCAGGAAACCGATGAGGCCCTTCGCCAGGGTCGCCAGCGCCGCGCCCGCGTAGAGGCCGAGGAAGAGGAGGCGGCGCCGGGGGCCCGCCGGCTCGCGGATTCCGAGGATGAAGCAGAACAGCGTGGCCGCCATCAGGGACGAAACCGCCATGTCGAGCAGCAGGACGCGCGAGAGCACGAAATGCAGGAGCGACGTGCCGAGCACGAAGGCGGCCGCGAGGCCCGCGACGCGTCCATGGAGACTCCGCGCGGCGGCGTAAGTGGCCAGCACTGCGCCGAGCCCGAACAGGGCCGGGGTGAGTCGCGCGGCGAACTCGCCCGGGCCGAAGAGCACTCGGCTGAGACCCACGGTCCAATAGACCAGCGGAGGTTTCTCAAAGTAGGGGACCGCGTTCAACCGCGGCGTCACCCAGTCCCCCGCGGCGAGCATCTCGCGCGGGATGCCGGCGTAGCGGCTCTCGTCTGGGTTGGCCAGCGGCAGGCGGCCGAGGAAAAGGAAGTTGAGCGCGCCGAAGACCAGCGCGAGCGCGAGCAAGTCGCGCCAGGCCGGGGCGGGGGATTGGGAGGAGATCATGTGCCGTGGAATTCCGGCGCGCCCCGCGGCCGGGTCGGGACCGACGGCGTGCTCCGGGACAGGACGGGAGCGACGACTGACCGCGGCGCCGGCGCGGGTCAACCCCACCCGGCGTCGCGGGCGGAAAGGATTTTTCTCGTCGCTTCCGCCCGCGGGCCGTTCCCATTGCGCGCGATGCCGGCCACGAGAAAGTTCACGTTCATCTGCGGGTCCGACGACTTTCTCGTCGGCCGCCTCGGCCGTGAGCGTCACGCGGCGCTGGCCGCCGAGGTGCCGGACGAGTTCTCGCGCGAGGAGGTTAACGGCTTTGCCGCCAACGTCTCCGAGGTGGAGTCGGCGGTGAATCGCTTTCGCGACGCGGTGAACACGGTGCCGATGTTCGGTGGCAAGCGGCTGGTTTGGCTGAAGGACGTCAACTTTCTCGCCGACACCGTGACGGGCCGGGCCGAGAGCACGCTGCGGCTGGTGGAGGACCTGCAGGCGATCCTCGAGGCGGTGAATCCGGAGGAGACGGCGGTGCTCGTGACGGCGGCGCCGGTGGACCGCCGGCGGTCGTTTCCCAAGTGGTGCGAGAAAAACGCGGACTTCGAGCTGGTCGGTGGCGACGGGGACGGCGGCGGCGAGGCCCTGGCGGGCGTGGCGCTCACGGAGGCCCGCTCGCTTGGGGTTTCCTTCGGGCCCGGCGCGCTGGAACTTTTGCTGGCGCGGGTGGGGGCCAATTCGCGCCTCATCGTGGAGGAAACCCGCAAGCTCGCGACCTATCTCCAGGGCGACGGAACGGACGGGGTAGCCGCCGTGATCGGCGAGGCGCAGGTGGAGGAGCTGACACCCAATGTGGCGGAGGGGGATTTCTTCGAGTCCGCGGAAGCCTTCTTCAGCGGCGACCTGCGCTGGACGCTCGCCGCGCTGAACCGGCATTTCTTCGCAGGCGGTGACGCGCGCCCGGTCATCGCCGCGCTGCAGAATCGCAACCGCATCCTGCTGCAGGTGCGCGCGCTGCTCGACGCCGGAGAGGTGCGGGCCGGTCCACGGGGGCTCGACGGGCTCCAGCGCGCGGCCGGCGTGCACGGGGCGCATTTCGCGGGCGCCTCCGAAAAAAGCTCGTTCAACTTGTTCACGCAGAATCCTTGGTACGTGGGCAAACTGGCGGGCGGTGCGAAGCTGCCGACGCTGCGCCGCCTGATCGACAACCAGCGCGAGTTCATCGCCGCCTTCGAGGATATCGTGCGACGGCCGGACGAGCAGGATGAGGTTCTGCGCGACATGGCGGTCCGCTGCCTCGCGTCCGCCTGAGCCCGGGCGCCGCTTTTCCGTTCGCCATCGCGCGCGGGCGGGGCAGAAGGACGGGTTTCCGCCCGTGAACGAGAAACCCGCGCCCGAATCGCCGCCCATCCCGAACGTCCTCGCCGAGCGCTACGCCTCGCCGGCGCTGCGGGAGATCTGGTCGCAGCAAGGCCGCGTCGCGCTCGAGCGCGACTTCTGGATCGCGGTGATGAAGGCGCAGCGGGACCTCGGCGTACCGATTCCCGCCGAGGCGATCCGGGACTACGAGAAGGCCCGGTCGAGGATTGATCTCGCCTCCATCGCGCGGCGTGAGCGCGTGACGCTCCACGACGTGAAGGCGCGGATCGAGGAGTTCTCGGATCTGGCGAAGCGGCAGTTCATCCACCTCGGGCTTACCAGCCGCGACCTCACCGAGAATGTGGAGCAGCTGCAGGTGCTGCGCTCGCTGAAGGTGGTGCAGTTCAAGTCCGCCGCGGCCCTGCTCGCGCTCGGACGGCAGGCGGAAGCGCACCGCGACCTGATGATCACCGGGCGCACGCATAACGTGCCCGCGCAGCCTACGACCCTCGGGAAGCGCCTCGCGATGTTCGGCCAGGAACTGCTGCTCGCGCACGCGCGGATCGAGGAGCTCCTCGGGCGCTACCCGGTGCGTGGCCTGAAGGGCGCGGTGGGCACGCAGCTCGACCAGCTCACCTTGCTCGGCGGCGATTCAGGCAAGGTTGACCAGCTCGAGGGTCGGGTGCTCAAGCACCTCGGTTTTCACGCCTCGCTCTCCGCGGTCGGCCAGGTTTACCCGCGGAGCCTCGACTTCGAGGTGGTCTCCGCGCTGCACCAGCTCGCCGGCTCGGCGGCGAGTTGCGCTACGACGCTGCGGCTCATGGCCGGCGCGGGGCTGCTCACCGAGGGCTTCCAGGCCGGGCAGGTGGGATCGTCCGCCATGCCGCACAAGGTCAACGCGCGGAACTGCGAGCGCATCTGCGGTTTCGCCACGATCATTTCCGGTTATGTCACCATGACCGGCGCGCTCGCCGGCCACCAGTGGAACGAGGGTGACGTCTCCTGCTCCGTGGTACGGCGCGTGGCGCTGCCCGACGCTTTCTTCGCGATCGACGGCCTGCTGGAGACCTACCTCACCGTGCTGCGCCAGATGGAGGTGTTCCCGGCGGCGGTGGCGGCGGAGAACGAGCGCAACCTGCCGTTCCTCGCCACGACCACGATCCTGATGGAGGCGGTGAAGCACGGCGCCGGCCGCGAGACCGCGCACGAGGCGATCAAGGAGCACGCGCTCGCGGCCGCGAAGGCCCTGCGTTCCGGAGACGGCGATCCCGATCTCCTTGGCCGGCTTGCGGGGGACCGCCGCATCGGCCTCGGTCGCCGCGCGCTGCAGGCGATCCTCGCGGAAAACGCGCGGTTCGTGGGCGCGGCACCGCATCAGGTCGACGCCTTTGTCGCCGAGGTTAAGCCGCTCGCGCGACGCCATCGCGGCGCGGCCGATCACGAGCCGGGCCGGTTGCTCTGATCTGCGCCGTCGGCGGACCGGGCGTTCAGTTTCCGCCGCGGCGCAGGTGCGCGCAGATTATCCCGGCGGCCACCGCCGCGTTGAGCGATTCCGCCCGGCCCAGCCGCGAAATCGTCACCCGGCGGGTCAGCAACGGTTTGGTCGCGGCCGACAGCCCTCGACCCTCGGCGCCGATCACGACCACGGCGTCCTTGAGCGGCGGCAGCAAGGTGTGGTCCTCACCTTCGAGGTCGCAACCGATCACATCGGGCGGGCGGCTGGCGGAGCCCGGCGCGAGGGGCGCCGGAAGTTCCATCGTGTGCACGGGCACTCGGGCGAAGGATCCCATGCTCGCATTGATCACTTTCTGGTGGAAGAGGTCCGCGCAATCGGGCGAGAGCAGCACGCGGTCGAACGCGAACCAGTCGGCGATGCGGATCAGCGTGCCGACGTTTCCCGGGTCCTGCACGCCGTCGAGCGCCAGCGTGAGCCCGCGGGCGAGTCCACCCGTCGGCAACGCCGGGCGGGAGATGCGTCCGACCGCGAGGACGGCGGAGGGCGTGGGAAAATGACTGATCCGCGCCATCTCCTCCGAAGTAATGCGCTTCACTTCCACTCCGGCTGGGGCGCGCCAATCCGGCGTCGCGAGCACCTCGGTGAACGTGAGCCCTGCGGTGAGCAGTTCGCCGATGACTTTTGCGCCCTCCACGACGAAGAGTTCCGATTCCTCGCGGCGGCGTTTTTCCCGCAGCGATCGGAGGTGCTGGATTTCGGCGCGGGTTAGCACGGGCAGTGGGTCACGGCGCCCCGGCGAGCACGCCGCGGCCCTCCCCGGTGAGATCGACGCGGTGGGCGGTCATCACGAACTCCGGACCACGCGGGGTAGGGAGCAGAAAGCCGATCTGGAAATCCTCCCGCGGCAGCAGCGAGCGTCGCAGTTGAAAGCGGAAGCCGCTGTCGCGCCAGCTTTGCGCGGTGTGCACCGCGGCGACATCGGGCCGGGGCTGCGGGGCGGCGGTGAACACCAGCCGGGATTTAGCCGACTGCAGGATGACCCGCACGTCTCCCGGGCGGGCCGTGGTTCCCGGCAACGCGGCCCAGCCTTCGATTCGCACCTGCTCGGGGGTTACGGGAATGCGGTCGATGAAGTATGCGATGTCGACGCCCGGCTTGGCCCCGCCGTGGCGCGCGGGCCGGCTGAGAGACGGCATGCGATAGACACCGGCCTCCTCGGCGCGGCGCACCATCAAGTCGGTGTACGCGGGCACGGGGTGGAGGAAGAACGGCCCTTGCCCGTCACGGCCGTGCTCGACAAAACGCTCCATCGCGCTGTCGCGGCAGATGATCCAGCTGCGGGCGTCATGCGCGGCTACGAGGTTGGCGGCGACGTTGAAGGTGACGATGCCGGCCGCGGCGCGCCAGAGCAGGCGGGCGGGCCGCGCCGGATCGCGCCAGAGCCCGAGTTGCACGAACAGCACGAGCCCCCACGTGAGGCAGCTCAGGATGTAATAGCGCGAGTGCACGTGGCCCTTCACCACCTCGAGCCGACCCAGGGAAATGAGGAGCAGTGAACCCGCCGCCCAGAGCGCGAGCGGCAGCGCGACGGGCTCACGGGCGATCATCGCCGGCCGCAGTTGGGACGCTAGGATTGCGAGCAACGCCGCGCCAAGGAGGGGGGCGAGGGTCGCATTGCCGAGAGCCACCGGCGCGCCGAGCGCCTGCAGCCAGAAGCCTGCCACGCGGAACAACCCTGCGCCGGAAATCTCCGTCGCCGCGTGGGCCGCGTTGGTGGTGAAGCCGGTGAAGAAACAGCCGATCGCGAAAACCGCGCAGGAGCCCCAGACCGCGAGGTCGCGGCGGCGTCCTTGCAGCGCGAGCAGCGCGGCGGCCACCGGCCACACCAGCAGGCCCTGTGCGAGGGTGAACGTCGCCGCCGTTCCTGCCGCCGCCGCCACGGCCAGTCCGGTGCGCGAACGGCGGGCGAGGGCGACGAACACCGCGGCGGCGAGCGTCACGACCAGGAAGTGATCGAGGGATGAGCCGGGCCAAAAGAAATTCTCAAAGTGTTGCAGTTGGAAAAGCAGCCCGCCGAGCAGCAGGGCGAGGAGCGCGCGCCGCCAGGCGTCGCCCGCCGTTGCCACGAGCAGGCCCGCGAGACCGACGACGAAGCCGACCCCGATTGCTCCGAGCACTGCCAGATTCACCGTGCCGGTGAGCGCGTGGCTGAGCACGAGCAGGGCGCGGCTGGTGGCCATGCGGTGTTCGTTGTTGAGGGAGAACAGCACCTTGAGCCGCTCGTAGGCGTCGGGGGCCGCCGTGTACCGCAGGAGAAACTCGAGCACGGTGTCGATCTCGTCCCAGTACGCGACATCGCGCACCGCGCCGGCCGTCCGGAACAGCATGTAGGCCACGGGGATGAGCGTCACCAGCAGCACCGTCGCAAGCACCCCCCGGGGCAACGCTGACAGGCGGGGGGCGGGAGCTGATTCCATGGCGGGGAAAGTCGGCGAACGTGGGCCGCGTTCGCCGGCCGGGCAAGGGTCGAGTACGCCGGTGTGGCGGAACGTCGATCAGGGCGTTTCGGTCGCCTCGAGCAGGCAGCCGCGCCAGCGGATCTCGGCGCGGCCAAGCCGATCCGGCTCCTCCCATGTTGAGAGCGCGCGCAATCCGGCCGCGCGGCCGAGCGCCAGCAGCATGGCCGGCGGGAGGTCCCGGAAAAGGCGGCCGCCTCCGTCGCGCTCGTCGCCGTCGAGACCGGAACGCTTTCCTGGCACCGTGACCCACAATCTTCCTCCTGGGCGCAACGCGCGCCGGAGACTGGCGAGCGCCGCCGGCAACTCGCCCGGCGGTACGTGCATCAGCACCGCGGAGCACACGATCCCGTCGACAAGCCCGTCGAGCGTCGCCGGATCCGGTAGCGGCAACGCGTACGGCAGGATGCGACCGGCGAGAACCGGATAAGCCCGTTCCGCCTCGGCCCGCATGGCCGCGGAGGGCTCCGTGCCGCGCGCCTCGAAGCCGAGTTCCAGGAGGAGCGCGAGGTCGCGTCCGCCGCCACAGCCTACGTCGAGCACCTGGCTGCCGCGCGCGAAGGCGGCGAGGAACCGCGCGCGCCACGGCCCTGTATCCAACGAGCGGTGGCGCGACGCCGTCGCGGCCGCCTGCCGGTCGTAAAAGGCGATGGTGCGCTCGTCCATCGATGAAAACATGCCGTCCTTTCCGCGCGTTGGCCAGCGTCGCGGTTGGCGGTTCATCCACCTAATTTCTTTTCAACGCGGCGGTCGTGCCTACGGTTCGCGCATGAGACGCTTCGCCCCTTGGACGCTCGCCTTGGTGACGCTGCTGGTGATCGCGGTGCCCTTCGCTCTCGCGGCGGCCTCCGCGCCGGCGCCGACCCCCGATCGTTCCCCCGGCAATCCCGTGGCCTCCGTGATATCAACCGTCACGGGTATCGCCATCTCTCCCCTGTTGGGCACAGGAGCCTACGGCGCCTACCAGTGGATGGCGGCAAAGGATGACGCCTCGCGGGCGGCGTTGCCTTGGTTCGCGCAGGTCTCGTTTTGGTTGCCGGCGCTCCTGATCGTCGGGGTGTGCGCCCTCAAGGATGCGCTCGGGGCGGTCGTGCCGCCGGGGCTAAAGAAGCCCCTCGATGTGCTGGAGACGATGGAGAACAAACTCAGCGGCCTGGTCGCGGCCGGGGCCGTGGTGCCGATATCGGTCTCGACGGTCAGCCGCATGATCCTGGGTGATGGCAAGGTCGCGTCGGCGGGGGCCGATTTCGCGGGGAGCGGATTGGCGGTGCTTCCCCTCGGCGCGGCGGATTTCAGCGCCCTCCTCAGCCTCCTCACGGTTCCGCTCGGGGTGGCGATCTTCCTCATCGTCTGGCTAGGCTCCCATGCGATCAACGTGCTGATCCTGCTCAGTCCTTGGGGAGCGATCGACGCCGGCCTCAAGGCGGCGCGGACCGCCTTGCTCGGTTTGGTCACCGTGACGGCGACGATCAACCCTTGGGTGGGCGCGGTGCTTTCGATCGTCGTGATCGTTATTGCTTATCTGGTAGCGGGTTGGGCGTTCCGGCTGACGGTATTTGGCTCCGTTTTCTGCTGGGATTTCCTCACGGGAAGGCGGAAGAGCTTTGTGCCGTCGGGCGGGGCTGACCCGATGTTTGCCGGACCCGCCCTCACGGGCGTGCCCGTGCGTACCTACGGGGCCTTGGCGCGGAGTCCCTCGGGTGTTTTGGAGTTCAAATATCGCCCATGGATGGTGCTACCCGAGAAGAAGGCCGCGATATCGGCCGAACCGAGGGGCTTGGTGGTGGGTGAAGGGGCCTTTTTCTCGGATGTGCTATCCGCCGAAGGGCGGTCCCTGTTCTCCCTGCCACCCCGGTACCGCGGTCACGAGGCAGAGTTGGTTGCGCTCTATGGTTTGGGCGGCGTGAAACCAGCTGGATTGAGGAAAGCTTGGGCGGTGCTCAGGGAGATGGTCGGGACCTCGAAGCAGCCTGTAAATAGAGCAATCTTTAACTAGCTTAATGAAGCGCCGTAGATTTATAAAAAATTCGCTGATAGCGACTTCAACGTTTTCCGGTTGGAGCCTAATCGGTGCTGCCGATAAGACTGGTCGAAAGTACCGGACGGCATTGATCGGAGCGGGCTGGTGGGGAGGCAACGTACTCGCGGAGGCCATCGCGAGCCAACGCTGCAAGGTGGTCGGTATCTGCGACGTGGACCGTCGTGCCTTGGATGCTTCGGCCGAAAGGGTGGCGAAGCTGACGGGCGATCAGCCTGGCCGGTACCGGGATTTCCGTGAGCTGCTGGACAAGGAGAAGCCGGAAATCGTGATCGTGACCACCCCGGACCATTGGCACGCGCTGCCGACGATCGCGGCGATCAAGGCCGGGGCGCATGTTTACGTCGACAAACCCACCGCGCACACGATCGGTGAGAGCCAAGCGATGGTGCGGGCGGCGCGGGCCCACGGCCGGGTGGTGCAGGTGGGGCATCATCGGCGAATGGCGCCTCATATGATCCGGGCGCGGGATTTGGTACGTTCGGGTGGGGTCGGTACCGTGGGGATGATCCGGTGTCACTTGAACGCGGGTGGCGCGGGGCCCGAGGAGCCGCTCCCGACGCGGCCGGTTCCGCCAGAGCTGGACTGGGATTTTTGGTGCGGCCCGGCCCCGCTGCGGCCGTTCAACGGGGGCAACCCGGTGCGCCCCGACGACGCCCCCGGAACTCGGGGCATCCATCCGCGGGGCCATCGGCATTACCTTGATTTCGCCAACGGATCCCTGGGTGACATCGGCGTGCATTGGCTGGACACGGCGCTTTGGATAACCGGCGAAAACGCGCCGCGGCGGGTGCATTCGACCGGCGGCCGGCCGGTCAAAGGTCCACCGGTGCTGAGTCCCGACGCGCAGACGAGTGACGCGCCCGATCACCAGGTGGTCCACTACACGTTCGATCGATTCACGCTCACTTGGGAGTCGCGGCTTTTCGGCGGGAACGACGCCGAGAAAGGCGATGTGGCCGGGATGTACCTCTACGGTACCAAGGGGACGCTCCAGCTCGGTCACCGCGGCGGGTGGGTGTTCTATCCGTCGGGGGGAGGCGCGCCGCAGGTCGAGAAGGCGTCGCTCAACGAGCCGGACGCGCAGAATATCCGTGAGCTTTGGGCCGACTTCCTCTCCGCCATCGAGACAGGGAGCAAACCGGCGTGCGACATCGCCGACGCGCACCGCGCCACCACCTGTGCGTTGCTGGGCATGGTGAGCCTGAAGGCCGGTCGCAGTGTCGGGTGGGACCCCAGCCGCGAGACTATTCCGGGGGACGCCGAGGCCGCGAAGCTCCTGCGTCGCGAATACCGGAAGGGTTGGGCGTATCCGGTTTAGGCCCTTGGCGTAAGGTGCTGGTTTTCGCGATTCAATGGCTTCGCCCCACCGCACAACCGTCTTGCGCGCACACGTGTTACGGCGGTATTTTCGCTCTCGCGGCGGGCTGGTTCAGCTTCGCCGCTCCCTTTTTCAACCTAAGTCATCCATGAAAATCCCAACCAACCTGGTTTGTCGGTCAGGCGCGGTACGCACGGTATCGCGACTCCTCGCGGGTCTTGTCGCGCTTCTTCTCGTCGCCTCAGTGCAGGCGCAGACGGTGCCGACCATATCCACCCAGCCGTCGTCCGCGACCGTCAATCTGCCCGGAGCGACTTCCGCTACCTTCACCGTCGCGGCAAGCGGGGATCCTGCGCCATCCATCCAGTGGCAATTCAACTCCGGCTCTTCCGGATGGGTCGCCCTCACGCCGGACGCCAATCATTCCGGGGTCAACTCCACGACGCTCACGGTCTCCGCGATCACTGCGGGAATGAACGGCGTGCAATACCGGGCGGTCGCCGCCAGCACCGCCGGCACGGCCACCTCCAACGCGGTGACGCTGACGGTGCAGGTGGTCCCGGCGTTCACCTCGGCCGCAACCACGAGTTTCACCTTCAATACGGCCGGTACGTTCACCGTCACCGCGACGGGTCAACCCGCCCCGACCCTCACAGTCGCTTCTGGCAGCCTGCCGACGGGGGTGACCCTATCGTCGACCTCATCCGCGGGCAACACCAGCACCGCCACGCTCAGCGGTTCCCCGACGAGCGCGGCGGGCACGACGGTGGCGCTCGTCCTCCGTGCTACCAACGCGGCCGTCTCAACGGATCAGAGTTTCAATCTCCTGGTCATGACCGTTCCGGCGATCACCACCAATCCATCGAACGCCTCCGGCTCGTTGGGCGAAACGGTCTCCTTCACCGCCGTGGCGTCCGGCTATCCCGCGCCGAGTTTCCGCTGGCAACGCCAGCCGGCGGGCGGGTCCACGTTCGTGGATCTCGCCGACGACGGCACCTTCAGCGGCACTGCGACCGGCAGCCTGAGCATCCCGCGTTTGGTTTCTGGGCTCAATGGCGACTCCTTTCGAGTCGTTGCCACGAATGCGGCCGGCACCGCGCAAAGCGCGTCCGCCACGCTCACCGTGGTGAACTCGACCGTCATCTCCACGCTGGCCGGTAAGGCGGGCGAGGCGGGCTCCGCCGACGGTGCCTCCACCGCCCGCTTCAACGGACCTTCCTCCATCGCGGTGGACAGCCTTGGAAATCTCTACGTCGCCGACAGCTCCAATCATCTAATTCGCAAGGTCTCCGCCTCCGGGGTGGTCTCCACCCTGGCGGGTGTCGCCGGACAGTTGGGCAATGCCGACGGCGGTGCCGGAGTCGCCCGTTTCAGCGGTCCCTCGGCGGTCGCGGTTTCGCCTTTGGGCGTTGTTTACGTGGCCGACACCTACAACCACACCATCCGTGCGGTTGCCGCGGATGGCACCGTCGCGACGCTGGCGGGTCTGGCCGGTTCTTCCGGCAGCGCCGACGGCGCCGGTTCGACCGCGCGCTTCGCGTTCCCCTCCGGCATCGCGTACTCCCCCGATGGCTACCTGCTCGTCGCGGATACCTTCAACCACACTATCAGGAAGGTTTTAATCAACGGCACCGTTTCAACAATCGCGGGCCAGGCCGGCTCGCAAGGTTCGGTCAACCTTACGGGGACCGCGGCGCGCTTTTCGCTCCCGAACAGCCTCGCGATCGATGCTTCGGGCAACGTCTTCATCACTGATTCCGGCAGCCATGTGATCCGTCGTATGGACACCACGCTTGCCGTCACGACCCTCGCCGGCACTGCGGGGAGTGCTGGTTCGGTCGATGGCACGGGGGCGGCGGCGCGTTTCTCCCAGCCGTCCGGAATCACTGTCGACTCGTCCGGCGTCGTCTACGTCGCTGATACGCTCAACCAGACGATTCGCAGAGTCTCCGCGGCCGGGGTCGTTACCACCCTTGCCGGCTCAGCCGGGCAAGCCGGCTCGGCCGATGGTGTCATTGCGGCCGCACGTTTCCGCCAGCCTACGGGTCTGGCCATCGATTCCGCAGGTATCATTTACATCGCCGACACACGTAACCATCTCCTGCGTCGCTCGGGCGTCGCTCAGGCTCCGTCGATCGGAGTGCATCCGCAGTCGACCTTGGCTGCGATCGGCGGCTCGGCCAGTTTCTCCGTCGTGGCGTCCGGTACTCCGGCTCCCACGTATTTCACGTGGATGCGTCAGCCGGCCGGCACGACCGGTTTCTCCGTCGTTTCGGCCGACAGCACCTACAGCGGGGTGAATACGGCCACGCTTTCGGTCTCGAATGTCACCTCCGCGATGTCCGGAGACCGTTTCCAGGTCGTCGTTTCGAACCTGATCGGCGCGAACGCCACCTCGTTGTCTGCCGCGCTCGGGATCGGAACCGCTCCCGTCTTCTCCAGCGAGGCGAGCGCCTCCTTCCGGGCCACTGTGGCCGGCACCTTCACGGTCGCGGCTGCCGCCAACCCGGCGGCAACCTTCTCCGCGACGGGCCTGCCCTCTTGGGCCAGCCTCGACGCCGTCTCCGGCGTGCTGAGCGGCACCGCTCCTGACGCGACGGGGTCGCCTTTCACCGTCACGCTGACCGCCAGCAACGGCATCGCGACGAACCAGACGTTCACCCTCACGGTGCTGCCGGCGGTCCTGCCTCCGGCCATCGCCTCGGCGCCCGCCGCGACGACGATCAACCAAGGCCAAAACGCGACGTTGAGCGTGAGCGTCACCGGCACCGAGCCTTTCACCTATCAGTGGCGTCGCAATGGAACCGCCATCGAGGGGGCTACGGCCGCCAGTCTCGCGCTTTCGGCGGTGCAGGCCTCCGCCGCCGGCAGCTACACGGTGACGGTCACGAACTCCGCCGGCTCCGTGACTTCCGCGGCCGGCGTCCTCACGGTCAACACCGCCCCGGTCATCACGCAGCAGCCGCGTTCCGTTGCCGTCCTCTCCGGGGCCTCCGCGACCCTATCCGTCGCCGCCACGGGCAGCAGCAGCTTCTCGTATCAGTGGCGTAAGTACGGCGCGGCGGTCGCGGGCGCGACCAACGCCAGCCTGACGCTATCCGGCTCCGCGGCCGACGCGGGCAACTATGATGTGCAGGTCACCAACGCCCTCGGCACCGCGACCAGCGCGGTGGCGCAGGTGTCCGTCGTTTCCGCCGCCTCCGCCCCGGTCATCACCGTGCAGCCCGCCGCGCGCTCCGTCGTCGCGGGCGGCGCGGTGAGCATGGAGGTCGGCGCGATCGGCGTGCCCGCCCCGTCCTATCAGTGGCGGAAGAACGGCGCGGCGGTCGCGGGAGCGACCAACGCCACCTTGTCGCTTTCCGCCGCACAGGTCGCCGATGCCGGGACCTACGACGCCGTGGTCAGCAACTCCGCCGGTTCGGTCACCTCCGCTTCCGCCGCCCTGCGGGTCGCCGCGCGCAGCTACGCCGGGGTCTACTTCGGCACGTTCGCCTCGGGCCAAGGTTCCCTTGCCGTGCTGGTGCGCGAGGACAACTCGGGCTTCATGCTCGGCTTCATCTCCGGCTCATCAACTCCGGTCATCGGGCAGTCCTTCACCGTCAATGACTCGGGCGCCTTCTCGTTCGCCCAGTCCAGCGGAGTCTCGCTCGTGGTCGCCGGTACGATCGCCGCCGACGGCTCAGTGACGGGCACCACCGGCGGCTCGGCCTCGGTTTCATTCTCCGCTAACCGCGCCCCGGCTGGCGCCACGCAAACCCTCGCCGGTCTCTACAAGGCTGGCGCGGCGTCGAGCGGTGCCTCCGCGCAGATCATTGCGGGACCCGATGGCCGCGCGTTCGCGCTGGTCACCGCGGGCACTTCGGCCGACGGCGCCTCGGGCAGCGTGACGACTGCCGGCGCGGTTTCGGTGACCACCGGCCGCAATGTCGTCACCGCCTCGATCAACGCCTCGACCGGTCTGCTTACCGGATCCGTCGCGGGCACGATCAACGCAACCCTGGCGGGCGGTGGTGAGGCCGCCCTCGGCCTCCAGCGCCTGGTCAACATCTCGACGCGCGCGCGCGTCGGCTCGGGCGACGGCATCGCCATCGCCGGCTTTGTGATCTCCGGCGAGGAGTCCAAGCCGGTGCTGATCCGCGCCGTGGGTCCGACGCTGGGCGCGGCTCCGTTCAACGTGTCCGGTGTGCTTGCCGCGCCTCGCTTGGAGCTTTTCCGCGGCGCCACTTCGCTCGCGGTGAACTCCGGCATTGCCGCCGACCGCGCCGCGATCGACGCCGCCGGACGACAAGCGGGGGCTTTTGCCCTTGGATCCGCGGGGACCGACGCCGCCATCCTCACCACGTTGGCCCCGGGCAATTACACGGCCCAGGTGAGCGGAGTTTCCGGTGCCGCGGGCATCGCGCTCATTGAGGTCTACGATCTTTCGACCGCCGCCGCCGGACAGAAGATGCTCAATATCGCCACGCGCGCCTCGGCCGGCTCCGGCGACAACACCCTGATCGCAGGGTTCGTCGTCCCCGCGGGTTCGAGCAAACGGGTTCTGGTGCGGGCCGTGGGTCCGGGCCTGACCCCGTTCGGCGTGGGCGGCGTGCTGGCCCAGCCGGTGCTGCAGCTGCAGTCGGGCGCGACGATCGTGGCCCAGAACACGAACTGGACCACCTCCGCTGACCGCGACGCCATCACGGCCGGATCATCGCAGGCTGGTGCCTTCACCCTGTCGGCGGGAGATTCCGCGCTGATCGCGACCCTGGCGCCGGGAGCCTGCACGGTTTTGGTGACGGGAACCGGCGGTGCCTCTGGCATCGCGCTCGTCGAGGTTTACGAGCTGCCGTAAGGTCCGTCGGCCTTCCGAATCGCGAGCCCGGGCTTGGGCCCGGGCTTTTTATTGCCCCGACGTCGGGGCACGCGCCTCACCGCGAGGGCAGCGTTCGTGCGCGGATCCCGAGGTGATTACCGTTCGAACGTTGGGCGGCCTCGCGTGCCAAGGCGGTTCCGCCGAGCAGCGGCAGCCAGCCACCTCCCGCCGGTTCGTTGCGGACGACCGGTCTTCCGTTCTCTTCAAGCACGAGGGTGGTGGATCCGCCGCCGTCGAGATTGAGGCCCTCCCTTGCCCCGATCCGCAGGAGCCAGTGGGCCAGTTCCGAGAGCGTCGCTCCTTCGCTGCGGCCGCGCCGCCGACCGTCGATCACGAGGAAAAACAGGTGCCGGCCGCCTTCGTCCAAGCCGACCGCGGTGCGCGGGTGGGACTTGTCCCCGCCGGTGTCGTTTTGCGCCGCGACGTTCCTTCCGCCGGTCACTATGATCCCCGTGCCGGCGACGGCCGTCCAATAGTCGGCCACGTTGAACTCAGCCCCGCTGCGGGTGATGACCGCGCGGTTGTCGCGCGTGATGGCGAGGACGCAGTCCCCCGGGCCGAGACGCACCGGCGGGGAGACCATTTCGCCCCGGGAAATTGCCAGGCCAGAGAGGTCCTTTTCTCCGGGCGTGCAGCAGGGTGAAAACAGGTTGGCGTTCACCGCCGCTTGCAGCCCGTGGCGTCGGAGGAAATCCGTCGCGGTCTCGCTGTCGGTTTCGCCTCCGGCGTCCCCGTTGCCCTCCGTGGTCAGGAACTCGATGCTGGGTGCGCGCAGGTCGATGCGCACCGCGATCGCACGCTGTGGGCGGCCGTCGGGTGTCATGGCTTCGCCGGACGCCAGTTCCACGCCCAAATGGAGCGGCCGCCAGGCGCTGAGGCTGACGTCGGCGGCCGAGGCGGCCACCGTGGCCAGCAGCGGTGCCGCCAGACGCAACCATGCAGCCATCGGCGGACCTGGTCCTTGAGGCGGCGGGCCGCTCAGGCCGCGCGGGGCTCGGGGACAAGCGGCGCGGCCGGCGGGCGCTGGCGGGCGAGCAGGAGCGCCTCGACCACGAGCCAGACCGCCATGGCGGACAGCAGTACCACGACGCTGAACTCCACATGGTGCACCGCGGCGGCGGTGCCGGTACGCACCCGGCCGAGATGGGTCTGCACGGAGATCAGCAGGCTCCACAGCGTCATCACGAGCATGAAGATGGTCGGTCCCAAGGTGATCCAAACGGGCCGGCCCCGCCGGTGCAGCCAGACCGTGACACCGAGGAGCGCGAGGGCGGCGAGCAGCTGATTGGATGTTCCGAACAGATTCCAGAACGCACGCCAGACCGGCAACGGCTGGCCGCCCACGACGGCGGGCGGCAGGCTGACGACGAGCGCCGGGAGCAAAAGGGTGAGTCCGGTCGCGAAAATCATCCCGCGGCGGCCGGTCCAGCCGGTGAGTTCCATCATCACGTAACGGGCGAGGCGGGTGCAGGCGTCGAGGGTGTCGAAAACGAAGGTGGCAAAGCACAGGAGGCCGAATTGCCGGGCCACATCGACGGAGATCAGCCCGAAGGTGGCCTGGTTCATGAAGATCCCGACGCCGTCGGCGTAGGTGAGATCGGGCCGGCCGGTGGGCTTCGCGAGGATCATCACCGTGGCGAGGCTGAGGCAGGCGAGAAAGGACTCGAGGAGCATGCCGCCGTAGCCCACGGCGCGGGCGTCGGTCTCGCGGTCAAGCTGCTTGGAGGTCGTGCCGCTGGCGACGATGGAGTGGAAGCCGGAGCACGCCCCGCAGGCGATCGTGATGAACAGCACCGGAAGCAGGGGCGGGGTGGCGCCGGTGAACCCGAACAGGTCAGCTTGCGAGACCGCGGGTGCGACGATCGCCACGTTGCCGCTCAGGCCACCCACGATCACGCCGAGTACGCCGACCACGACGATCACGTAGAGGAAATAGCCGCCGAGCGCACCGCGAGGCTGCATCAGCAGCCAAACCGGCGAAAGTGCGGCGAGGAAGCAGTAGCCCAGCAGCAGGTAGTCCCAGAGCAGCTGCGGACGGGCGCTGCCGGTGACCGCCCCGAGGTCGAAGGGCAGATGGGGGCCGGCGATGATCGCGAGCATCACGAGCGGCAGGAAGATCAGCTGGGCCTTGCCCTCGCCCAGGCCGAAGCGGCGCATGCAGAAGCCCATCGCGATCGCCAGGCCGAGGTAGAGAATCGAGGAGGTGGCGACCGCAGGGCCGGGCGCCGCCGCGTCGGCCACGGAGGCCTTCTGGACGAACGTTCCCGCGGTGACGTCCGCGAAGGCGATGATCACGTAGACCAGCGAAATCCAGATGAAGGCTAGGAACAGGATGTACGACCGCCGGTTCATGTAGCGGCGCACGACCTCGGCGATCGACTTCGCGTCATGGCGCACTGAGGCGACGAGGGTCATCATGTCGTGCACGCCCCCGATGAAGATTGCGCCGAAGATGATCCAGAGCCACGCCGGCAGCCAGCCGAAGTAGGTTGCGGCCAGGATCGGGCCCACGATCGGGCCGGCGGCGGCGATCGCCGAGAAATGCTGGGGCAGCAGCCAGGACGTGCGGGCCGGCTCGTAGTCGAGCCCGTCGCGCCGCGCATGGGCCGGGGTGCGGACCGTGCCGTCTAACTCGAGAAAACGCGCGAGAAGGCGGCCGTACCAGCGGTAGGCGAGGGCGAGCACGACGCCGGAAACGGCGAGGAACAGGATGAGCGACATGGGGCGGGGATTACCGGGAAGGCCGCCGGGACGTTTCCCGGGGAAACGGCGAACGGCCCGAGAGAGCACGCCTCCCCTGTCCCAATGCAACCTTGATGTTTCCGCGTGATGGGGCTTCGGTTCCGCTTTCCCGCGCCCGCCCTTGGCCGCCTCTCGCCAGAAACCCTCCCGTTCCAAACGGACCGCTCCATCCGGCGGCGCCGTGGTCGACCACGGTTTCATCCCGGTGCGCGCCAAACTCATCGAGGTGGCCGCTTTTCTCGACCGGGTCGAACGCCACGGCGTAGAGGGGGATTTCCGGTGCGCCGCGTTGCGTGAGGCCGCCGCCCTGCTCGCCGACGGCCGCCCGGAGCGGGCCCGCCGGATTCTCGAGCACCTCAGTGATCCCACGACCGCGCCGGAGGCCGTGTCCTCCGGCAAAGCCGCGCTGGGCGCCTGGCGCGCCCCGGTTCCCATGAACGCGCGTCCGTCCCGCCGCCGCTGATCCCGCCATGCGCTACATCGAGCCCCACGGCCACATGGTGAGCCGCACGACCGACGACTACCAGGCGATGGTCACCGCCGGGTGTCGCGCGGTCTGCGAGCCGGCGTTCTGGGCGGGATTCGACCGCGGTTCCGTCTCGGGTTTCCGCGACTACTTCCGCCAGCTCACCGAGTACGAGCCGGCCCGCGCCGCGAAGTTCCTGCTGCCGCATTACAGCTGGTTGTGCCTCAACCCGAAGGAATCGGAGGACCTCGCGCTCGCCCGCGACGTGCTCGCCCTCATCCCAGAGTTTCTCCAGCGGCCCAACGTCCTCGGCATCGGCGAGATCGGCCTCAACCGCAACACGCGCAACGAGCTCACCGTCCTCGAGCACCACGTCGAGCTGGCCGTGCGCCACGACCAGCTGATCCTCGTCCACACGCCGCACCTCGAGGACAAGCTCAAGGGCACGCGTCTCATCCTCGACCTGCTTTCCTCGCACCGCGGCGTGCGGCCGGAGCGCGTGATCATCGATCACGTGGAGGAACACACGATCCAGCACGTTCTCGACCGCGGCTTCTGGGCCGGCATTACCCTCTACCCGGACTCAAAATCGTCCCCGCCCCGCGCGGTTGACATGCTGGAGATCTGCGGGCGCGAGCGCATTTGGCTCAACTCGGCTTGCGACTGGGGTGTGAGTGACCCGCTTGCCGTGCCGAAGACCGCGCTCGAGATGCGCCGCCGCGGACACAGCGAGGACTTCGTCGACGCCGTTCTCTACCGCAACCCGGTGCGCTTCCTTTCGCAGTGCCCGCGGTTCCGCGTCGCGGACGCCCCCTGAGGCCGCGGCCTTCGCCCGTTTCCGCGGATGCAACTTTCGCACGGCCTGCACCTCGCCTACTGCACAAACGTGCACCGGGGCGAGACGTGGACCGAGACTTTCGCCGCGCTTGAACGCCACACGTTGCCGGTGCGCCGCCGCGTGGCGCCGGGCCGATCCTACGCGATCGGTCTGCGGCTCGGCCGGCGGGCCGCCGACGAACTTTCGCGGCCGGCGGAATTGGCCGCGTTCCGCGCGTGGCTGCAGCGGCATGACTGCTACGTTTTCACCATCAACGGATTTCCCTATGGCAGCTTCCACGGGACCCGGGTGAAGGAGCAGGTCTACGCGCCCGACTGGTCCATGCCCGAGCGAGTTGAGTACACGCTGCGGCTTTTTTCCCTCCTGACCGAACTCGCCCCGGCCGGCGCGGCCGCGAGCGTCAGCACCGTCCCGGCATCGTTCAAGGCGTTCGTCGCCGCCGAGCCCGCCCGCCGCGCGCGCATCTTCGCGCGCCTCACGGAGTGCGCCCGGGGCATCGCGGAGCTGGCCGCGCGCACGGGCCGAGATCTTCACCTCGGGTTGGAGCCAGAGCCGTGCTGCGAGATCGAGACCACCGCCGAGACCGTCGCCTTCTTCGAGGCGTGGCGCGCCGCCGAGCCCGCCGTCGACCGGGAGGGGCTCCTGCGCCACGTCGGCGTGAACTACGATTGCTGCCATCTCGCCGTCGAGTTCGAGTCTGCCGCGCCGGCCCTGGATTGCCTCACCCGCGCCGGCCTGCGGCTGAGCAAACTCCACCTTAGTTCCGCCCTGAGGGTGACGCCCGACGCCGCCGGTCGTGCGGCGCTCGCGCCGTTTGCCGAGCCGGTGTACCTTCATCAGGTCATCGCGGGTGATCCGGTGACCGGAAAGGTAAGGCGCCGTTTCATCGATCTGCCCGACGCGCTTGCGGAGCAGGGGCCCCCGCCGGCCGGCGAGGAATGGCGCGTGCATTTCCACGTGCCGTTGCATGCGGCGCCGGGCGAGCCGTTCCGCGACACCCGGGATCATCTGGAGGGTGCGCTCGACTGGCTGGCGGAGCGGCCCGGATCTTGTTCCCACCTCGAGATGGAAACGTACACGTGGGAGATTCTGCCGCCCGCGCTCCGGCTGCCGGTGGAAGACCAGTTGGTGCGGGAGTACGCTTGGACGCTCGATGCGCTTGCGCGGCGCGGGCTCGCGTCGCGCGAACTGGCGCAGGCCGCGGCCCGCGCCTGAAAGTTCAACCGGGTCGATGAAGTTGCGTGTCTGGCTCGATCTCGCCCGGGCGGGAAACTTTCCCTCGGTGGCAGGCAACGTGCTCGCCGCGCTGGTGCTTTCCGCGCCGGGGTTTCCTTTCCACGCGATCGTTCCCCTCGGGCTGGCGGTGATCGCGGGCTGGCTGGTCTACGCGGGAGGCGCGACCTTCAACGACGTGGCCGACGCCACGTTCGACGCGCGGCATCGTCCGGAACGCGCGATCCCGCGCGGAGCGGTGCGGCGTGCCACGGCCGCGTCGGTCGCGACAGCGCAGATGGCGGCGGGGCTCGGGCTCTTCATCGTCGCCGGCGCCTCGCCGTTTTGGGCGGCCGCGTTGGCGGTTGTCATTCTGGCGTACGACTGGACGCACAAACGATGGACCGGATCCGTCGTGCTCATGGCCGGCTGCCGCGTGTTGTTGGGGCTCACAGTTGCTTCTCTTCCAGGGCACGGGGTCACACCCGCGCTGCTCGCGTGGCTCGGGGTGCTCTTCGCCTACATCGTGGTGCTGAGTCTGCTCGCGCGGCGTGAGTACCTGCCCGGCGCGCCGGCGGCGAAGATCGGCCGGTCGGTAGGCCGGCTGCTGGCGTTCATTCCGTTCGTCGATGCCGTCGCGTTGCTCGTCTGCGGCGCATGGGTCCCGGCCGTCCTTTGCGCACTCATGGTGCCCCTGGGCCGCTGGGCACAGCGCGTGGTTGCGGCCAATTGAGCGCTTCCCGGCCGCCGCCGGCTCATTTCTCCAGCCGGTACAGGTGTGTCTTGCTGCGGACGAACAGCGCGCGGCCCGCGACGGCGGGTGAGGCCATGAACCCGCCGTCGAGCTTGTTCGCGGCGAGCACCTTGAACGCGCGGCCCGCCTCGATCACGGTGCCGTGGCCGTTCTCGTTGAAGAAATACAGCCGTCCTTCGGCCAGCACGGGCGACGACGAATAGCTGCCGGCGCCGGGCAGGCGCTCCTTCCAGACTTCCTTGCCGGTCATCGCCTCGAGGCACGTGACCACGCCGCCGTCCTGATCGACCATGAACAGCAAGTCCCCCGTCAGCACGGGCGAGGGGCGATTGGGTACGTTGCGCGTGACCTTCCACGCGACATGGCTGTCGGTCACGACCCCTTTGCCGCCCAGACGCACCGCCCACAGCTCGCCGCGAGCGAGGCCGGTCGCCGTGTAAACAAACCCGTTGCCCGCCACCGGCCGGACCGTGCCCGAGTGATGTTTCCGTTCCTCCACGCGCCAGAGCTCGCGGCCATCGACCAGGTTGTACGCGTAGGTGGCCTTCGAGGCGGCGCTGATCAAGAGCGGCTTGCCGTCGTGGGTGATGACGAGAGGCGAAGAGAATGCTTTCCGGAAGTCCCCGTCGCGGATCGGCTTCCCCTCGGGCGTCAGGTCCTGGAAGTCGACCGAGCGGTTGGTGCGCCACACGTCGCGGCCCGTGCGCTTGTCGAGGGCCACGACGTATTGGTGGTCGGCGCCGTCGAAATGCATGATGAGCAGGTTCTCCCACAGCGTCGGGGACGAGCCGGCCCCGCGCCAGTGGTTGCACGGGAGGTCGCGGCGTTCCCAGAGCAACTTGCCCGTCGCGGTGTCGAGGCAGGCGGTTCCGGCCGAGCCGAACGTCACGTACACGCGCCCCGCCTCGAGCACCGGCGTGGGTGAGCCGTAGCTGTTGAACTTGTCGGCGTACTGCGGCTGCTCGACGGTGAACAACGCGAGTTCGTGCACGATGCGGCCCGACTCGCGGTCGACGGCGATCGCGCCGAGCTGGCGGCCGTCCTCGGTTGCCGTGGTCACCCAGATCTGCGCACCCCACACCACGGGCGAGGACCATGCCTTGCCCTTGAGCGGTGTCTTCCACTTCACGTTCTCCGTTTCGCTCCACGTCACCGGCAGGCCGGTGGCATCGGCGACGCCCTGGCCGGTGGGTCCGCGGAACTGGGGCCAGTTCTCGCCGGCACGTGGCGCGGCGGCGACGGCAAGCAAGGCGGCGGTCAGGAAAACGAACTTCGGCTTCATGGGGCGGGGTGGCGCGAAGGTGTGCGGGCATCGCGGCGCGAGGCAAACAAAACCCCGGTTGGCCGGCTCGACCGGCGTGGCGTTCCCTGTTTCGATTTCCCTGCTCCATGATCCGCCTGCTCACCCTGCTGGCTCTACCCTTTTTTGCCGTTCTCTCCGCCGCTCCCGTGGCGCGCCCCAACATCGTCCTCATCATCACCGACGACCAGGGGTACGGCGACTCCACCGGCTTCTGGAAAACCGACCTCGAGACGCCGCACCTCGACGCGATCGGCCGCGAGGGCGCGCGCTTCACGCGCTTCCGCGTCAACCTGCTCTGCGCCCCGACGCGCGCTTCGGTCATGACGGGACTCGACTCGCTTGCATCCGGCATGTGGCGCGGGCCTTCGGAGGGCCCCCGCTCGGAGGAACGCACCCAGGCCAAGGCGAAGAAACGCGCGGCGAAGTCCGCGCCGCGGCCGGCGGGTGATGCTAACGCCGATGACGATCCCGAGTCTCGGATCGAGCGGCGTCTGGCCGCCGATCTTCGGCTGCTCCCGCAGTTTCTGAAGGCGGCGGGCTACGCCACGGGCGCCTTCGGCAAATGGCATCTCGGTTACGAGCCCGCGAATTCGCCCGCGGCGCGGGGCTTCGACTCGTTTACGGGATTTATCGGCGGCGCCCACCCTTACTGGCTCCGCCCCAACTCGCGCGTCGTCACCAACGGCGCGCCCGTCCCGACCGGTGCGCACACGACGGATCTTTTCGCCGACCGCGCGATCGGGTTCATCCGCGCGCACCGGGAGCGCCCGTTCTTCTGCTACCTCGCGTTCAACGCGGTGCACGGCCCGCTGCGTAACGCCGAGCGCGACGCCGATTCCGCGCGGCCCGAATGGCTCGCTTACTACGAGCGCAAAGGCGTGCCCCAGCCCCGGCGCGACTACAACGCGGTGATGACGCACGCCGACGCCCGCATCGGCGACGTGCTGCGCACGCTCGCGGAGCTCGGGCTGGCGGAGAACACGCTCGTGATCTGCCACTCCGACAACGGCGGCATCCTGCACAGCTATCCCTCCAACAACGGTCCTCTGCGCGGCGGCAAGGGCCAGACCTACGAGGGCGGCATCCGGGTGCCCGCGGTGATGCGCTGGCCCGCGGTCATCGCCGCCGGCACCGTCTCCGACGCCAATGCGGCGCACTACGACGTCTTCGCCACCGCGCTGGACGCGGCCGGCCTGCCGGTGCCTGCGCGTAACGGCCGCTTCCCCGTGCAGGGCGTCAGCCTGATCCCACACGTCCGTTCCGGAGCCCGGGAACCGCTGGCGGACCGTCACCAGTTCTGGGATCTCTACGGCCAGTGCGGCGCGCTGCACGGCAAGTGGAAGCTCGTCGGGCAGATCGACAACCATCACGGCCGTTTCGACTTGGCGGCGCAGCAGGCCGAACGGACCATTTTCCAATTGTACGATCTCGACGCGGACCTCGGCGAGACCCGCGACCTCGCGGCCGTCGAGCCCGCCGTTTACGACGACCTCAAGCGCCGCCATCTCGAGTGGCTGCGGCAATTCGCGCGTTGAGCGCAGGCCTCAGCTTTTCCCTCGCCCGCCGTTTCCGTGGTGCAGTTCGCGGATCCGGTGTGCCCACCGGTCGATTTCGGCCGCGGTGAGCTTCGCGCCGAGGACCGCGTGGGCGTGACGGCGCTGCGGCGCGACGTGTCGGGTGAACATCGGTTCGACCTGCGCGCGCCATTGCCGCGTGATGTCGTTGGCTCGGCGGCCGCGCTCGCGCACGTCGCGATGCAGCCGGCGCGCGAACCGCAGGTCCGTGTCCGTCGCGCGGTAGAGCCGCAGCGCGAACATCCCGCGGAGGCGGCCCCGCACCCAGGGCCAAAGGCCCTCGATGATCACGAT
>CAIUOU010000116.1 GCA_903900845.1 uncultured Opitutia bacterium | reverse complement strand
GCCCCATGCTCCTGAGCGTCGTCGTCCCCGTCTACAAGGAGGAGAAGAACATCCCCGAGTTCCTTCGCCGGCTGCGGCCGATCCTCGGGTCGGTGACGGAGGACTACGAGATCATCTTCTCGCTCGATCCCTCGCCAGACCACACGGAGGACGTGATCCTCGAGCATCGGGCGGCGGACGCCCGTATCCGGCTGCTGAAGTTCTCGCGGCGCTTCGGCCAGCCCATGGCGACGCTCGCGGGACTCCAATACTCCAGCGGAGCCGCGGTGATCGTGATGGACGTCGACCTGCAGGATCCGCCGGAACTGGTGGGCCAGATGGTGGCGAAGTGGCGTGAGGGCTTCGACGTGGTGTTGCCACAACGCCGGGAGCGCACGGGCGAGCCCTGGATCAAGAAGGCGGTGGCGGCGACGGGCTACAAGGTCATCAACAAGATCGCCGACGTGAGGATCCCGCCCAACACGGGGGACTTCCGGCTGATGTCGCGACGGGTGGTCGCCGAGATCGTGAAACTAAAGGAGAGCCACGGCTTCCTGCGCGGCATGGTGGCGGTCGTGGGCTTTCGTCAGGCGATCATCCCTTTCGACCGGCCGGCGCGGTTCGCGGGCGAAACGAATTACAACCGCTTCCTCGGATCGCTGCGGATCGGCTTCAACGGCATCTTCTGCTTTTCGACCTACGCTCTCACGCTGAGCACGTGGCTCGGGTTCGTGGTGTCGGGCTGCTCGTTCCTCCTGATGGCGGTGTACTTGTTCTACAAGCTGATGGGATGGACGATTGTGTGGGGTAACCCGACGCTGGTGATCCTCATCTCGTTCCTCGGCGGCATCCAGCTCATCAGCGTGGGCATCCTCGGCGAGTACATCGGCCGGATCTACGAGGAAGTGCGCGCCCGGCCCAAATTCATCGTCGAGCGTGCCGAGGGCTTCGGCGGCAACTGAAACTCCGCTCAATGAAGGTCCGGGCCGAACCTCCCAGCCCGGGCTCCCCGCCAGCCACGGATCCGCGCCTCTCCGGCGCACGGGAAGACACTCGTGATCTCGCCATTCCGAAGGTGACCGGCCAACCTCCCCGTGTGAAATCATGACGCCCGACCGGCCGCCCCGCGTCCTCGTCTTCATCGTCGCCTACCACGCGGAAACGACGATCCTCAGCGTGCTCGAGCGGATTCCTCCGCTGGAAGGCTACGACGTCGAGGTGCTGATGATCGACGACGGTTCGACCGACGGAACCTTCGCGCTCTCGGAAAAGCTGCGGCGGCTCAGCTCCTACCGGCACAAACTCACCGTGCTCGCGAACCCGGTGAACCAGGGCTACGGCGGCAACCAGAAGCTCGGCTACCATTATGCTATCGAGCACGGCTTCGATTTCGTCGTCCTCGTGCACGGCGACGGCCAGTACGCGCCGGAAATGCTGCCCGAGATGCTGGCGCCGCTGAGCCGCAACGAAGCCGACGTCGTCCACGGATCACGCATGCTCGTCGCGCGCAACGCCCTGAAGGGCGGCATGCCGCTTTACAAGTTCGTCGGGAACAAACTGCTCACCTGGTACCAGAACCGGGTGCTCCACAGCCGGCTCAGCGAGTTCCACACCGGCTACAAGGCGTACTCCACCGCCGTGCTCCGGCGCATCCCTTTCGAGCTCAACTCGAACGTCTTCCACTTCGACACCGAGATCATCATCCAGCTGCTGCGCGCCCGCGCGCGGATCACGGAAATCCCGATCCCGACGCACTACGGGGACGAGATCTGCCGGGTGAACGGAATCCGCTACGCGATGGACGTGGTCAACGCGTCCACCGTCGCCCGGCTCCAGGACTACGGGCTCGTCTACCGTCGTAATTTCGACGTCGAGTCGCTCAACCCCCACAACGCGCACTACCACCCGAAGCTCGACTTCCGCAGCACGCACTCGGAGGCCCTCGCCGAAGTGCCCGCCGGGGCCACCGTGCTCGACCTCGGCTGCGGCCCCGGCCATCTCTGCCCCGCGCTCCACGCCCGTGGCTGCCGCGTGATCGGGGTGGACCAGTTTAAGCCGACCGTCGCCGAGGAGCAATTCGACGAGTTCCACGTCACCGACCTCAACCGCGACCCGCTGCCCCGCGAACTTGGCGACGTGCAGGTCGTGCTGGTCCTCGACATCATCGAGCACCTGATCTCGCCCGAAGCGTTCTGCGACACGCTGAGGCGCCGCGTGCAGGAAAACCCAAACCTCCGCATCGTCATCTCGACCGGTAATGTCGGCTTCATCGTGACGCGGCTGATGCTCCTGCTCGGCCAATTCAATTACAACAAGCGCGGGATTCTCGATCTCACGCACACGCGGCTATTCACATTTTCATCGCTACGCCGGCTGCTGCGCGAGACCGGCTTCGTCATCGAGCGAGAGACGGGCATCCCCGCGCCCGTTCCCCTCGTCGTGCGCAGCCCGTTTTGGCAGCGCACGCTGATGGGGCTGCAAACAGCCCTCATCCGCGTCTCCCGCGGCCTATTCGCGTACCAGATGCTCATGGTGGTGCGGCCGCTACCGACGCTTTCGCGCCTGATGAGCGAAGCCGAACGGCACAGCGCGCGCAAAGCCGCGGAACTCACGCCGGTTTCCTGAAGACGGTGGCCGCGAAACCGGAGAGACGCATGGCGTGAAAAACCTTCTCCTCCGGCGATTCGCCGCCTGGACAGCCGCCACGATCGCGACCTTCCTCGCGCTGGCCGCGATCCGGGTCGACAAACCTTGGGCGCGACTGCCCAACCCCTTGGTGATCGATGTCACCGTGGCCGACCGGACCGGACCGCGCTCCGACCCGCTGATCGTCGCCGGCGAAACCGGCCGCGGTGACTTCCTCACCCTGCGCATCGGGGAAAAGGGCGAGGCCGTCATCGTCTACGACAGCTGGGGCCACGCCGGCATCGCGTCGCGACCGTTCCGGATTCCAGACGACGGGCGAATGCGGCTCGCCGTCACGATGCCGGCGCTCGACGGCGTGAAGCCGGTTCCGGAATCGAGCGACGCGAGGCTCGAGGTGAGGCTGGGCGACGAGGTCATCCTCGCGGAGAAAGTTCATTTTTACCCGCGCGACCCGGGACGGATCTGGTTCGCGGCGAACCCGATTGGAGGAGCCGCCTGCGGTCCCGTTTTACGCGGCTGGATCCGGAATGCGGCCGATGGCAGGGAATACCGAGGCACGCCGGCGACCGGTTACTCGTGGCGGCAACGGCTGAACCGGAACGCGGGGCTCGCGCTGGCGTGGCCGCGGGGGGCTCCCGGCGAGGTAGCGTGGCTCGCCGTTTTCTCGCTGGGCATCGTGGCAGCGGGAGCCTTCGCCGGGCGCCGCGGATGGTTTTCGGCGGCGGCCGTCCACCGCGCGTGGCGGCACCGCTGGTTTCTCGGAACCTCGGCCGTCCTCACCCTCGGCTTCGCCTGGGTGGTGACTCTCGGGACCTTCCGGCTAAACGAGCACGAGATCTTCGGAAACTTCTACGACTACCAGGCCGCGAGTCTACTGCAGGGGCGCCTCGATGTGCCCGAGGAGGGCATTGGCGGCGAGGCGTTCGAGGCGAAGGGCAAACTTTACGGCTACTTCGGGCCCACCCCGGCGCTACTCCGACTGCCATTCGTCGCCAGCGGACTCGCCTTCGGGAACCTGAGCCGCGCCGCGATGCTGCTCTACTTCGGGATGACGCTGGCCGGCGCTTACCTCCTGCTGCGCGAAGCGTTGCGGTTTATCGGTGAAACCGACCCGGACCCCGTTCCATCGCGCATGGCGACGGTCATTCTCCTCACCGCCAGCGGCTGGGGCAGCACGGTGCTCTTCCTCGCGAGCCGCAGCCTGATTTTCCACGAAGCGATTCTGGGCGGCATCGCTTTCGCGCTGATCTCGAGTTTCTGCACCCTGCGCTTCCTCCGTTGGCCGGAGTCGCGTTGGTGGATCGGAGCGCTGGTCGCCGGCATCCTTTCGATCCACACGCGACCGCCGACCGGGCTTTTCGCGCTGACGCTGCTCGGATGCGTCGCCGTCGGAATTGCGCTCCGGAGGAGCATCTCCAACAGCCCGCGCGGTGGAAAGGCTTCGGCCGGCCGAGCACTTCTCGGTTGCGTGCCACTCGGCCTCGCGTGCGTCGCGGGTGCGTTGAGCCTCCACGTCCTCGCCTACGCGAAGTTCGGCGTGTTCGACCCGGCTCCGCTCCGCATCAGCCGGCCCTACGCGAACCCGGAGCGGATCAACGCGATCGAAGGGAAAAGCATGCACGCCGCGAACATCCCTTACGGCTTCTACACGTATGTGGTGCGGCCGAACCTCCGCTTCGAACCCGGCTTCCCGTGGATCTACCTCGGATCCAACACCCCCGGACATTACTTCCCAAAGGCCAAGATCGACCTGCCCGACCACACGTTGGCGGTGCCCTACTCCATGCCAGGCTTGTTCGCCCTCGCCACCGCGGGCTGCCTGCTGGCCTTCGCCGTCGTACCGGCCTTGCGGGCTCCGATCACAGTCACGTGGCTGGCCTCCATTCCGATGAGCGTCGCGCTGTTCGCGGCGGTGGCGACCGCCCAGCGTTACACGGGGGATTTTTGTCCGCCGCTCATCACCGCGGCTGCGCTCGGCCTCGCGGGGATATCCGCCCTGCGGACCGTCCCCCGAGTTGTCGCGCTGGTTTCCGCGGTCCTCGCCACGGCCGCCGCGGTGGCCATGACCTGGGCGCTCACCCTGCACTACCAGGGAGACACGCTGTGGGGCGTGCCGGAGGAAACGCGCGCGAACTATCGCGAGCTGCGGCGCGAGGTCGACGACGTGGCTGCTCGTAACCTGCGCTGACGCGGTCCGCGGGAGCACCCGCGGCTGCACGGTTCCCGCGGAGCAGAGAAGGTCCGCGAGTCGCTTCAAGGGCGGATCGGAGAGTCTGGAGCAAAGAACCGGTTTTGCGTTCCCTCGCGCGGCGATTCGGCTCTCATGCCCCCTTCGCACCATGCAACACGCATTCGTCACCGGCGCCGCCGGATTCATCGGCTCCAATCTGGTTGACCGCCTGCTGGCCGACGGGGTGCGGGTGACCGGCTGGGATAACCTTTCGACGGGCCAGCCGCGTTTTCTCGAAAACGCGAACGCGCACCCGAGCTTCCGCCTCATGCGCGGCGACAACCTCGATCTGTCGGCGCTCACCGCCGCGATGCATGGCGCCGACTTCGTCTTCCACCTCGCGGCCAACGCTGACATCCGCGACGGCTGGAAGCATCCGGCGAAGGACCTGCAGCAGAACACGGTGGCGACCTTCAACGTACTGGAGGCGATGCGCGCCAACGGCGTGCGCCGCATCGCGTTTTCCTCGACCGGCTCGGTCTACGGCGAGGCGCTGGTGACGCCGGCCTCCCCGACGCCCGAGGACGATTCGTTCCCCATCCAGACGTCCCTCTACGGCGCCTCCAAAACCGCCGGGGAAGGCCTGATCTCCGCCTACGCCGAGGGCGCGCAGATCGACGAGGCGTATGTGTTCCGCTTCGTCTCGATCCTCGGCGAGCGCTACACCCACGGCCACGTCTTCGACTTCTACCAGCAGCTGATCGCGCACCCGGACCACCTGCGCGTCCTCGGGAACGGCACCCAGCGGAAGAGCTATCTCTACGTGCAAGACTGCATCGACGCGATGCTGCACGTGACCCGCGCCGCCACGGCCCGCGCCGCGAAGCATCGCACTCAGATTTACAACCTAGGCACGCCGCAGTTCGTGCAGGTCAACGATAGCATCGGCCACATCTGCGCCGCCCTCGGCCTGAAGCCGCGCCTCGAATACACCGGCGGCGAGCGCGGCTGGGTGGGCGACAACCCGTTCATCTTCCTCGATACAAGGAAGATCCAATCCACCGGCTGGAGACCGAAGCTCACCATCGAGCAAGGCATCATCCGCACCCTCCGCTGGCTCGAGGCCAACCGCTGGGTTTACGAGGCCCGCGGCTGAGCAACTCCACGCCGAACGTCTGCCCGCCGCATGAACCTCGTCGTCACCGGATCCAGCAGCGGCATCGGCCGGGCGCTCGTCGAGCGTCTGCTGGCCGGGGGCCATCGGGTCTGGGGCATCGCGCGTTCGGACCAGTCGGATTTCGCGGCGCGCCACGCGGGTTTTTCCGGCGTTCGCGCCGACGCGGCCGACTGGAAACAGATGGAGGCCGCGGCCCGGACGGTGGTCGCCGCCGCCGCCTCGATCGACGGCCTGGTGGCGTGCGCCGGGGTGCAAGGCGAGATCAGCCGCGCGCTTGAGGCGGATCCCGTGGCCTGGAGCGCGACGGTTCGCGCCAATCTCGACGGCACCTTTTTCGCGCTCCGCGCCTTCGCCTCGCTGCTGCGGGCCGCCCCGCGACGGGCTAAGGTCGTATGCTTCTCAGGGGGTGGCGCCACCAAGCCGAGAGCACGTTTCTCGGCCTATGGCGCGGCCAAGACCGCGGTGGTGCGACTCGTCGAGACCGTCGCGGAGGAGGAACGCGGGCACCCGCTCGACATCAACACGATCGCCCCCGGTGCCATCAACACCCGCCTCACCGACGAGGTGCTGGCTCTCGGACCGACCGTCGTGGGCGAGGCGGAATTCGCCGCCGCACAACGCCAGAAGGCTGACGGCGGCTCTTCGCTGGAGGGCGCCCTCGACTGCGTCGAATGGCTGCTCTCGCCGGCGAGCGACGGCATCAGCGGCCGTTTGATATCGGCCCCGTGGGACCCGTGGAAAACCCTCGCCGCCCGCCGCGAAGGGCTCGCCCCCTCCGACCTTTACACCCTGCGCCGCATCGTCCCTGAAGACCGGGGTTTGAAAGGTTGATCAACCGGGCAAAGGCCACCCGAACGGGCACGGCCACTGCTTCGGCCGTGAACTCCCGGAAGACAGCCATCAGACGCCAACCGCGGATTCGGCGAAAGCGTCCCGAGTAACCTTCTAGTCCATGAACCACCACCTCATCACACTACCCGCATCCAAAAAACCTGGCGTGCGGATAATGCTCTTGGCCCTCGCCGCGGCGACGCTTCAAGCCGGCGAGCCCACCAACCGCCTGCTGCTCGAGAAGGTGGAGGTCAGCGAGCGCCGCGTCGACGGCCTCAACAACAAAGGCATTCTTCCGACCGACATCGACGCGCCCCTGCACTACAACGTGATCACGCGGCAGGAGATCGAGCGCATGGGCTCGACGAACCTGGAGGAGGTATTCCGCAACCTGCCTGAAATCACGACGTACAGCACACCGAACCAGGAGGCGTCGGTGGTCCAGATCGTTGGTTCAAGCAGCCTCTCCTCCAACCTGCGCATGCGCGGCTTCGACGCCCAGCAGACCACCGTCCTGATCAATGGTCGCCGGATCGCCCGTTCCTCGTTCCCGAATCTGGTGGGCGCCTCCAGCGGCGACCTCACGCGGATTCCCCTGGCCGCGATCGAGCGGATTGAGACTTTGCCGTCCTCCGGATCCGCCATGTACGGCGGTGGGGCGATTGGCGGCGTGATCAATGTGATCCTGAGAAAGGATTACCTCGGCCGGGAACTGACACTCTCCGCGGGAGCCGCCACCGGCGGGGGATCAACCGAATGGAGCGGGAGCTATTTGCACGGATTCTCCCTCTTCGGCGGGCGAACCACCGGCACCCTCACCTTCAGTTTCCGCGACCGCGGGCCGCTTTCCTTCGCCCAACGCACGGCCATGCTCGACCGCGCGCTGCAGCGCATGACGACCGAGACCGCCATTGGCACCTTCACCCAGATGCCGGGAGTCATCCGGGTATCCGGGGCCACCGGGGATCTTGGGATCCCGGGCGCTCCGGGCGTTCGCTTCGCCCCCGTGCCCTCCGGATTGAACGACGCCCAGGCCGGAGCGCTCACACCCGCTTCCTTCGCCGCCACCGCCGGAAAGTTCACCCCCTCTTACGAGAGGTTCGAGGACAACTACATCTACACTCCCTCCCGGATGTGGTCGCTGGGTGCGAACGCGGAACACCAGCTGGTGCGCGACCGAATCACCCTTTACGGGGAGCTCAACTTCACGTCCAACCGGCAGGACATCCACAACCCGAAGTTCTTCGGCACCGGCACGAGCTACACGATGTCGGCCACGCATCCCTTCAACCCCTTCCGCACCGGCGTGACGCCGGGGTTCGTCGGTCGCTCCGTGATCCTTAACGTGCTGCCGACCGACCTCAGGGAAAGCCGCACCGACATGAAACGTGATTCCTACCGGCTGGTCGCAGGTCTCAAGGGAAGGTTTTCCCCGAAATGGGATTGGACGTTCGACGGCACCAGCGAGGTCACGGTGATCGCCGGCGATTCCCAGGTGGGCGCCGACAATATCATCCTTGCCTCGGTTTACGGCACCACCACGAACCCGGGGACTTTCCCGCAGCGCTGGGCGCTGTACAACCTGCTGACCGACCGCAGCGCCAATCCCGCTCCCGCGAGCGTGAACGCAGACTACTTTAACGCGATGGGACGCCAGCGTTACTGGCAGTACGCCTCCAACCTCATCGCCCGCACCACCGGCGATCTCCACGAGTGGCGCGCGGGAGTCGTCAGGACCTCCATCGCAGCGGAGGCCTACTGGTGGCAGTACGAGGGCAAACGCCCCTACGAGATCGCGCCGGCTCTCATCGCCCTGATGGGCGGCCGGGAAAACTTGTCGCGCGACATCGCCTACACACAGCAGGGACGCCGTACCGACTCGGTATTCGGCGAGTTGACCGTTCCCGTCATCGGCAAGGGATGGCGTCCGCTGCCGGTCGATTCCATCGATCTGAACTTCAGCGGGCGGCACGAGCGCGCCAATGATTCGAAATCGGCCAACACCGGCGCGGCCGCCCTTAAAGTGGCCTTCTCGCGTGACATCGCGCTACGCGCCTCGCGTACGGAGGGCTTCTTCCCCCCGGAGCAAAGCAACCTGCACCTCGGCGACTACACCTTCGCCACGACCATCACGAACACCTTCACGTTCGTGGATCCGCGGCGCGGTAATCTTCCCCAAACCGCCGTGCCGCTGACCAACCGTGCCGGTCCTAACCCGGATCTTCGCCCGGAGACTTCCCTGTCGGACAACTTCGGCCTCATCTTCACGCCGCGTTTCGTGCGCGGACTGCGCGTCGGCCTCGACTACTGGCGCACGCGCAAGATCGACGCGATCCGCGCGCCGACCCTGCAGCAGTTGCTCGACAACGAGGGAAGCTTTCCGGACCGCGTGAACCGCGGCGCCCGGCTGCCCAACGACGCCGCCGGCTGGGCGGGAGTGGTCACCGGAGTCGACACCCGCTTCATCAACATCTCGGAGATCGAGACCGACGGCATCGACTCCAACCTGTCGTGGGTGGTCCCGACCGCGTCGCTCGGCGAACTCGCCCTCCGGGCGAACGCGACGTTCACCAACAAGTTTCTCACCTCCATCACGCCGATCACGGCCCCGGTGAACACGGTCGAAACCACGGAGGGTGGCCTGAAATGGCGCGGTCGCGCTTCCGTGTTCTGGAGTCGACGCGACTGGACCGCCGGAGTGACCGCCCGCTACATCCACTCCTACAAGACGGGAACGACCCTTGCTTCCACGCAGTTTCCCACCGGAACAGGCGTCGATGGCGAACGTATCGCCAGCGAGTTGGTGTGGGATCTGCAACTCGGCTACCGCATACCGTACCGCGCGGGAGGACAGCGCTGGCGCGATTGGATCACCGGCACCCAGTGGACGCTCAACGTGCAGAACTTCACCAACCGGATCCCGCCTTGGAATTCGTCGGGGCTCTACAGCCGTTATTCCGATCCACGGATGCGCTACGTGGCGCTCTCCGTGAAGAAGTCACTGTAAGCTCCCCTCCGGCCGGCCGCCGGCCTTCGAAGAACAAGATCCCGCCGCTCATGATCCTCCCCCTTCGCCTTTCACATCTCCGTTTACTGCTGGCGCTCGTCGCCCTCCCGGCGGCTCTACCCGCGGAGCCGGTCAACGGCACGCTCGTGATCGACAACGACTGCCTCGACTTTGATGGCGAGCTTTCCGGACGCGTGATGCCGCGCAGCGGGCCGGCCCTGCCGTTGTCTGCGGAACGCCCGGCGGCGATCCGGAAGGAGCCGGCCTACCGGGGAACACCGCGCTACGGCCGCATCCGCCTTGGCAACGGCCCCCGGGCCGAGACGCACTTTGTAGTCGACCGTATGCCGGACGACCGGCGCACCGAGACGCGCGTGTTCTTCGACCGTGACCACGACGGAGACCTCACCAACGAGGGGGATGGCGCCATCAGCAATCACGGCAAGAGCATCCCGGGAGCCAGGGTGGGACCGAACTTCTTCCGTCTGCCCGTTTCCTGGGGGGAAAACGGCCGCGAGACTTCCGGCGGTGAGTTTTGCGTGATGTTCCTGATCGGCGCCGACAAGGCGGGCGGCGCCGACTCCGTGCTGACGCGTGCCGCCGCGGCACGCGTCGGCCATGTCACGATCGCCGGGCAGAAGGTCCGGGTCGCCTTGATCGAGACGGGCTGCGATGCCCTGTACGACGTGGCGGCCGCGGTGCCCGCCACCCGCGAAAATTTCGCGCAGCGGGGAACCAAGCACATGACCCTGCTGGTCGACGCGGACACCAACGGCGAATTCGGGGCGCTGGAGGTCTTCGACGCGTGTCTACCGTTCCGCATCGGCAACAACACCTACGGGCTGCGCGCATCCGCGGATGGCGCGCGGGTCGAATTCATTCCGACCGACCGTCCGCCCCAAGTCGTGACACCGCCCGCCCGCGCGCCCGCATCCAAGGACAGCGGCCTTCTCCCCCAAGGCACACCGGCCCCGGATTTCACGATGGATCGCTTCGGTGGAGGCCAGCTCCGACTCTCGGAGTTGCGCGGCAAGACGGTGGTGCTCGATTTCTGGGCCACGTGGTGCATTCCGTGCATCCGGGCGATGCCCCACGTGCAAAAAACCGTGGCTCGGGCCGGCGATGATGTGGTTTGGCTCGGCTTGTGCGTCTGGGATGACCGGAAAAAATTCGATCTTTGGGTGCCGGCGAACGATTCGAAATACTCCTTCGTCAAAGTTTTCGATCCGGCGGCCATGGATCGCTCCACGAGCATCGCCAGTCGGCTCTACAAGGTCACCGGCATACCGACCATCTACGTCATCGGTCCTGATGGAAATATCGTCGCGGGACTTTCCGGCTATCTCGGCGATGATGACGACCGCCTGTCCAAGGCCCTCGCCGCGGTGAAGCGGTGACGGTACCGCGCCCCTGGCTTAAAAAAGAAAACCGGCCTTGGGAAAGGGGCCGGTTTCACCTCTGGAATTGGTGCTCAGGGGGGGACTCGAACCCCCATGCGGTTAAGCACAGGCTTCTGAGACCTGCGTGTCTACCAGTTCCACCACCTGAGCGAAATGTAACCCGACAGCGGATGAGGCGCGAAGGCCTCCGCCAACGGAGCCCGCGGAACTACGCGGGCCGAAATTTTCATCGCAAGAACAAAGAACCAGACCGGCTCACTTGCCGGGCGCCTTGACCTGCACGCCGGCCGGCGCGACCGCGGCCTCCTTTTTCGCGTCAGCCGCCGGGGCGGCGGCGGGAGGCAGGCTGGCGCGGAGCGCCATCGCGCGCTGCGTCCACGGGCTAGAAACATCGAGCTTCATGAGCTCGTCGACCCGCTTTTGCACCTCGTCGGACTGCCCCGCCTCTGCGGCCAGGCTGCAAAGATGATAGATCGCCTCGGCGCGCACCGCCTTGAACTCCTTTTCCTCAGCCGCCACCTGGCCGAGAATCTTGGCGCCGTCGGCGGGCTTTCCCGCGAGCACCTGCGAGAGGGCGAGGCCGACGCGCGCCCGGGCGGCGAGCGGACCCGTCTTCAGGATGCCGGCGGCCTTTTCATAAGCCGCGGCGGCATCGGCCGGCTTGCCCGCCTTGAAGGCGTCGTCGGCCAAGCGGAGGTGGGCGACCCCGGCAAGCGAGTGGGAGGCATTGGCGCCGGCGAAAGCCTTGAGCTGTTCCGGCGTGGTCGCCGCGGCGTAAGCCTTGCGGACACCTTCCTCACGCTGCGCCTCGAAAGACTCCATGGCACCCTTGCCGATGATCCCGAGCACCACGAGGGCGCAGATCGCGTACACGACCTTCCGGTAGGAATCCCAGAAGCCCCGCATCCTGTCCTCGAGCGTGATCACCGGCGAAGCCTCGGCCGGAACGAGATTACGATCATCCCCGGCGGGAGCCGGTTGGGGGGGAGTGGCGGGCGAGCTCATGCGGGCGGGTTTGGACGAATGAACCGCCGAAGAGAGCAAATGCCCCTCGACGTGTAAATGCCGGAAAAAACCCCGGACCGGGGGCAGTAAATCCGGGATCGCCGCGAAACCGGCAAGGCCGGTTTGACCCGGCCGCTCCAGCTCCGATTCTCGACGCGTGACCCCGCCCCTACCACGCCGCACGTTCCTGCGCCGCCTCGGCGCAGCCGTTCCCGCCGCCTCCTTGCTCGGCCCGGCTCTGATTACCGGCCGTGCCGCCACCCCCGCCGGCCTTGTGCCCGGAGAGGACCGCATCAACCGGGACCGCCAGGCCGCGCTCAACGTACTCAAGCCCTCCGCCCGCGAACTCGATCACGGCCTCCGGCTGCATGCCGAGTCGCTGGTGTTCGAGTCTTATGGCTTTGCGCCACGCGCCGCGCTCGATGGCGCGGCGTTCCAAGCCGCCGCGGCGAAGGGCGCGCCGGACCCGGAACTCGTCGACCTGCGGGAGGAGATGGCGATGACGCGCTGGGCAACCGACGAGGCCGAGCGGAATGAGTTTCTGACGGCAATGCGCGCCGCCGGGGTGACGTGCATCTTCCAAAACACCGGGGAAGAGGGCAGCGACCCGCTGCGCCTCATGAAACGCCTCGCTCGGTTCACCTACGCCACCGACGTCGGCCGCGCGACCTGCACGCGCGCCGTTTCGCCCGACGACATCGCCGCCGCCAAGCGCGCCGGCGGGCATTGCCTCTACTTCACGACCAATGGCGTGCCCCTGCGCCAACAGTGGGAAAGCGTGGGTGACGAAGTGCGTCTGATCAGGATCTTCCGGCAGCTCGGCGTGCGCATGATGCACCTCACCTACAATCGGCGGAACCCGATCGGTGACGGCGCGGGCGAACCCAACGACGGCGGCCTGAGCGACTTCGGCCACACGGTTGTCGCGGAGATGAACCGTCTCGGCGTGATCGTCGACGTGTCACATTCCGGCTGGCGCACCAGCCTAGAGGCGGCGAAGGCCTCCCGCCGCCCGATGGTCGCCAGCCACACCTCCTGCGGAGGCGTCTACCGTCACTTCCGCGGCAAACCCGACGAGGTGGTGCGCGCGATCTGTGACACCGGAGGGCTGGTCGGCATCTGCTGCATCTCGCGTTTCCTCGGTCGCGACGGCGATATCCGCGCCTTTCTTGACCACATCGACCACGCGGTGCGCACCTTCGGCGCCGAACACGTGGCGATCGGGCCCGACATATCCTACACCTCGCGCCACGACACCGCGGAGCGCGCAAAGGTCACCATCCGCCGCGACGGCCGCTCCCCGCTTTCCGCCGCGGGCCCGCGCTGGGAGCACCTCTGGCCGGTGGACGGCTTTAAACCGAAGCCGCAGGCGGAGCAGACCCTTGCCTGGACCAATTGGCCGCTGTTCACCGTCGGCCTCGTCCAGCGCGGCCATAGCGATGAGACGATCCGGAAAATCCTCGGCGAAAACATGCTGCGGGTAGCCCGCGCCAACTGGCAGACCGCCGCCGGCTGATCACGCTCCCACGGTCCGACTCCCAAGATGAACCGCCTGATTTTCCATGCCGTCCTTCTTGGCGCCGCACTGGCCGCCCGCGTTTCCGGCGCGCCCGCCATGGAAGGCGGCTACCGCGCCGGCGCGGCCAAAGTCGACATCACCCCCGCGGCCTTCCCCGTGCGGGTGAACGGCGGATTCCTGGAGAAAACCGCGACCCAGGCCCACGACCGCCTGCATGCCCGCGCGCTCGTGATCGCCAACGGGCACGAGCGCGTGGCGATCTGCGTCGTCGACACTTGCATGCTGCCGCGCGAACTGATCGACGCCGCGAAGACGGCGGCGGCAAAGGCGACGGGAATCCCCGCCGGACGGATGCTGGTTTCCGCGACCCACACCCACAGCGCCCCGGCCGCGATGGGCTGCCTCGGCGCGCGCATCGATCCCGCTTACGCCGCTATCCTGCCGGGGAAAATCGCGGAGGCGATCACGGCGGCGGCGGCCCGCGAACGCCCCGCGCGGATCGGCCGCGGCGCCGTTGACGCGTGGGACCTCACGAATTGCCGCCGCTGGATCCGGAGACCAGACCGCCTGCTGACGGATCCCTTCGGCGAAATGTCCGTCCGCGCGAATATGCACCCGGGCTACGAGAGCCCGGACGTCACCGGACCCGCGGGCCCGATCGACCCGCAGCTCTCCCTCCTCTCGTTGCAGGCGGCCGACGGCACGCCCCTGGCGATCCTCGGCAACTTCTCGATGCACTACTTCGGCGCACCGGCCCTCTCCGCGGATTTCTGCGGCCGCTTCGCCGAGGGGATCGGCCGGCTGGTCGGCGCCACGGCTGGCGACGGCTTCATCGGGATGCTTTCCCAGGGCACGAGCGGCGACTCACATTGGATGGATTACAGCCGGCCGCAGGCCAAGGTGACGCTCGACGACTATTCCTCCCGATTGCTCGCGAGGGCGGCCGAAGTGCACCGCACGATCGAGCACCGCGGCTCGGGTCCGCTGGCGATGGCGGAGGCGACACTCACGCTGCGCCGCCGCCTCGCGAGCGCGGCGCGCCTCGAGTGGGCGCGGAACCTGGCCGGGCCGATGGTCGACCGCCCGGCGGCGAACCAGCGCGAGGTCTACGCCCGGGAGCAGCTCTTCCTTGCGGCTGAGCCGGAGCGGGAACTGAAACTCCAGGCGCTCCGTGTGGGCGACACCGGCATCACCGCCATTCCCAACGAGGTCTACGCGCTCACCGGCTTGAAGCTGAAAGCCCGCAGCCCGCTGCCCGCCACCTTCAACATCGAGCTGGCGAACGGGGCGGAGGGCTACATTCCGCCGCCTGAACAGCACTTTCTCGGCGGCTACACCACGTGGGCCGCGCGCACCGCGGGCCTTGAGGAACGGGCCGAGCCGAAAATCGTCGAGACCCTGCTCGGCCTCCTCGAGCGCGTCGCCGGCGCGCCGCGCCGGGAAATCGTCCCGAGCCACGGGCCGTACGCGCGCGCCGTGCTCGCGGACCGGCCGCACGCCTACTGGCGGCTCGACGAGTCGGATTTCCCCGCGATCGCCGACGCCTCCGGCGCCGGGCGGAACGCCCTCCTCGAACCCGGAGTCGCGCTCCATCTGCCCGGAGCCCAAGGCGCCTCCGACGCCATCTCGGCCGCGCCCGAGAACCCGTCAGCCTTCTCCGGCCCGCGCGTCAACCGCGCGCCGCATTTCGCCGGCGGCCGGTTGCGCGCGGAGCTGCCGGCACTGGGCGCCGACCACACCGTCGAACTCTGGGTATGGAACGCGCTACCCGCTGACGCGCGCCCGGTGAACGGTGTCCTCTGGTCGCGCGGCCCCGCCGGCCAAGCGGCCGCCGGGGAGCACCTCGCTGTCGGCGGAGCCTCCGCGGACGGTCGGGCCGGCCGGCTTTTCTTCCAGGCCGGGGACGGTCGCGCCGCGACGTTCCACGGCAGGACGGCTCTCGGCTTCCGCCGGTGGCATCACATCGCGCTTGTGCGCTCGGGCGATCGCGTGCGCGTCCACCTCGACGGACGCGCCGAACCGGAAATCGACGCCGCGGTCACCCCGGCCGCGACGAAACCGGCCAAGGAGGTTTTCCTCGCCGGGCGGTGCGACGGATTCGCCCCCTTCGAAGGCAGGCTCGACGAGGTCGCCGTCTACGACCGTGCGCTCACGGCGGCGGAGATTGCCGCGCACTTCGCATCCTCCGGCCGAGCCGCGCCGGCCGCCACGCTCACGCGCATGCCGGTGCCGGACGTCGAGCCGCTTTCACCGGAAGAATCGTTGCGGAAGCTGCACGTCGCGCCGGGCTTTCGCGTCGAGCTCGCCGCCGCCGAGCCGCTCGTGGCCGACCCGGTCGCCTTCGACTGGGATTCGCGCGGACGTCTCTGGGTCGTCGAGATGGCCGACTATCCCCTCGGGCTCGACGGCAAGGGCGCGCCGGGTGGGCGCATCCGCGTGCTGGAGGACACGGACGCGGACGGCCGCTACGACCGTTCGACGCTTTTCGCGGAGGGACTGAATTTCCCCAACGGCATCATCACGTGGCGGGACGGCGTGATCGTCACGGCCGCGCCGCACATCCTTTTCCTCCGCGACACCGACGGGGACGGAAAGGCCGACTCGCGCGAGCTCCTCGTGAGCGGTCTCTTCGAGGGCAACCAGCAGCTGCGCGCGAACGGGCTGCGCTGGGGCCTCGACAACTGGGTGCACGTCGCTTCCGGCGGCCACCACCGCGGCCACGGGGCCGCCACCAAGCTGAAGTCCCACCGCAGCGGCGCCGAGGTGGCGACCGGGAGCCGCGATTTCCGCTTCCGGCCCGACACCGGCGAGCTGGAGCCGCAGAGCGGGCCGACGCAGTTCGGGCGCAACCGCGACAATTGGGGCCGCTGGTTCGGCACGCAGAACTCCAACCCGCTCTGGCATTACGTGCTTCCCGACCACTACCTCGCGCGCAACCCGGCGTTTGCCGCGGAGCAGACGCTGGTGCAGTTGCTCACCCCCGCGAACCCCCCGGTGTTCCCCGCGAGCGCCGCGGAGAAACGCTACCACAGCTTCCACCAGGCCGGCCGGTTCACCTCGGCGTGCAGCGCGGTGCTCACCCGCGACCAACGCACGTTCGGGACCGGCGAGGGCGCGCTCGACGCGCTGGTGTGCGAGCCGTTCCACAACCTTGTGCAGCATGCGCGCCTCACCGACCGCGGCGTCTCGTTCTACGCCGAACGCCGGCCCGGCATGGATGGCTTCGACTTTCTCTCCAGCGAGGACCGCTGGTGCCGGCCGGTCATGGTGCGCGAGGGTCCCGACGGAGCGCTCTGGGTGGCGGACATGTACCGTTACATCATCGAGCACCCGCAATTCCTGCCGCAGCGCGGCAAGGACGAGTTGATGGCGCACTACCGCCTCGGCGACGACCGCGGGCGCATCTACCGTGTGAGCCGGGAGGGTCTGCCACCGTTCCGCGCACCGCGCCTCGACCGGCTTGACGCCGCCGGACTGGTCGCGGCGCTGCGCTCTCCCGGCGGCTGGGAACGCGACCAGGCGCACCAGATGCTGCTCTGGCGCTCCGATCCGGCAGCCATCGCCCCCCTGCGGGCGCTCGCCGCCGGCGCCGCGGAACCACTCGCGCGCCTCCATGCCCTCTGCGTCCTCGACGGGCTCGGCCGGCTAACCCCGGAGGAGGTGACCCACGCCCTCGCCGACCACCATCCGGGTGTCCGCGAGAACGCCCTGCGCCTCGCCGAGACGCGCATCACCCCCGCGCTGCTTTCGGCCGCGGCCGAGCTGGCCGCCGATCCCGAGCCCAAGGTGCGGCTGCAACTCGCGTTCTCGCTGGGCGCCTCCACCGATCCGCTGGCCGGCGCGACGCTCGGCCGGCTGCTCGCGAACGACGCGACGGAACCGATGATCCTCGCGGCGGTGCTGACCTCGGCCGTGCACCACGGCGCCGCGGTCACGGCCTCCGCCGCCCCCGCCGGCCGGGATGTACTCGGTCGCGCCGCCGATGCCCTCCTGCCCGCCGCGCTCGTGGCCGGCGACCGCGGATCCATCGCACTTCTGCTGGAGGCAATCGTCGGCGGCAGCGGGCCGCTACCGCTGGAAACGACCGACCTGCTCCGGCGCTTCCTCGTCCTGCTCTCCGAGCGGGGCACCTCGCTCTCGACCCTGCAGGCGGCACAGCCACCGGACCGCCTGTCCGCCGCCGCCGCACGGGCGAAGGCGAGGATAAATGAATCCCGCGGGCGCGCCGCGGATCCCTCGATCAGGCCGGCCGACCGCATCGCCGCCGCCGCGCTCCTCGCGGCCGAGGTGCCGAGCCGCCCCGGCGCACTTGCATCGCTCGCCGGATGGCTGGACGCGCGGCATCCCCCGGCGGTGCAGGCCGCCGCGGCCCGCGCCCTCGCCGCGACCGCGGCGGCGGAGATCCCGACGTTGTTCGCCGCGGCCTGGAGCCGGCTCGGACCCGCGGGTCGCGACGCCACCCTGGCGGGATGGCTCGGCCGCGGACCGTGGGCGGTGGACCTGCTTGAACGCGTTGAACGCGGCGAGATTCCGCCCGCGGCCTTCGACACCACGCAACGCGGCCGGCTGCTCCGCCATGAGTCCCGCGAGGTGCAGCGTCTCGCGCAGAAGGCCTTCGGCGGGGCGATGCCCACCCGCGTCGCGGTCATCGAGCGTTATGTGCCAGCGCTCGCCTTGAACGGCGACGCGGCGCGCGGCCGCGAGCTCTACCGCGCGGCCTGCTCCGCCTGCCACAAACGCGGCGAGGAGGGCCGCGATGTGGGCCCCGACCTCGCGTCGGTGACATCCCACACACCCGAGCGCCTGCTCTCGTCGATCCTCGATCCCAACGCTGACATCCAACCCGGCTACGCCGCCTTCACCTGCACACTCCAGGACGGCGAGCAGGCGTACGGCCTCATCGTCTCCGAAACGGCGGGCAGCGTGACACTGAAACTGCTCGACGGCTCGCGCCGCACGTTCCGGCGGAACGAGATCGCGTCGCTCGAGGGCGGCGCCGCGTCACTGATGCCCGAGGGCCTGGAGTCGGCGATTCAGCCGCAAGGCCTGGCGGATCTCATCGCTTTCCTGCGCGGCCCCCTGCGCTGAATTTCGTGCGGCCACTCCTGCCGGACACGGCCGGTGGATCCTCCGCGGCGCGGCCGCAGCTGCTACACCGCCGCTCCGTCGCCTTGAAATAACCGTCCGAAAACTTCGGGTCGTAACCCCCGCCGAAGCCGCAGCCGCTGAAAGACAACGCCGCCGCGGCACGGGGCCGGCGGCGGCGTGAAAGGATCGTGCAACCGCTTCAGCTCCTGGACTTCTTCGCCTTTTCGGCCGAAGCGTCGCCACTCTTCGGAGCGGCCTTGGCTCCCTTCGCGGCGTCGGCGGACTTGCCCTTGCCGTCGTCCTTCACGTCGACGGCCGTGGCGCCCATCCGATAGTGGACGGTGACGCGGCTGCCCACGGCGAGCTTGCCGGTGACCTTGGTCGCGCCCGAGCGGCCGATTTCCCATTTCTCACCGCTCTTGTCGACGGTGATGACGTCGTCGGTCAGAGCCACGATCGGGCCGGTGACTTGATACTCCTTGGGCTGCGCGGCGGACGAGCCCAAGGCGAAGCTGAAAACCAGGGGGAGGAGGTAACGGAGTTTCATACGGCTTAAGCGTTGAGGAGCCGCGGAAGCGTTTTCAATTCCGTTGCGCCGGGCGCCCGCCCCGGGAAGCGCCGCTTACTTCAGCTCGCGGATCTTGAGGTTCCGGTACCAGCAGTCGTCGTTGTGATACGTAAGCAGGAGGTGGCCGTCGATCTTGTCGCCAAAGCCTGCCTCGTTCTTGAACTTGCTCCTGGCCAGGCCGGCCTTCACGGCGTCGCTGCCGAGCTCATAGGCGAGCACCATGCGGCCGTTGAGCCAGTGTTCGACCTTTTTGCCGCGCACGATGATCCGGGAGGAATTCCACTCGCCAGGCTTCCGCATCGGCTTATCGGCCGCGGGCGGCAGGACCTCGTAAAAGGAGGCGGTCTGGCGGTGCGGCCCGATCTTGCCGTCGGGATGACCGGCGTCGTCGAGCATCTGGTACTCGGGTCCGGGTGACTTGGGGCGATCCTCGGTGACGAAGTATTTCACGCCGTTGTTGCCGCCGGCGAGGATGCGCCATTCCCACGAGAACTCGTAGTCGCGGAACTTGCGCTCGGTGATCGGCTGGTCGCCCTTCGCCTTGGGCAGGCAATGCAGCGTGCCGTCGCGCACCTCCCAGCCGGCGATGGGCTCGCCGGCCTTCTTGCGGTAGGCGCGCCAGCCGTTCCACGTCTTACCGTCGAACAGCAGCTGCCAGCCGGCGGCCTTCTCGGCGTCGGTGAGGGTGTTTTCGGCCGCACCGGCGCGAGGCGCGGCGAGGAAGGCGGAAACCGACAGCGTCAGGGCGACGAGGCGGAGGAGGCGTTGGGTTTTCATGGGGATGAGATGGGCGGGGAGTGTCACTGGCCGTAGATCACGAACCACTTGTCGTCGTACAGCCGGTGCTCGGCGAGCAAGCGCAACCCGGCCTCGGACATCAGACGGCGCGTCTGCTCCTTGGTGATTTGCAGGGACGGATCATTGCGGTGCGGACCGCGTTCGGGGAAGAAATCGATCACCGCGACGCGCCCGCCGGGCTGGAGATAGCCGGCGAGGTTTCGGAGGTACGTCGCGCGGTCCTCGATGTGATGCAGCACGTCGTAGATGAACGCGAGGTCGAGGTCCCGCGCCGGCAACGCCGGATCGGTGAACTTGCCCAGCACGCCCTGCACCTGGCTCACCTTGGCGTCGCGCGCCTTGCCGGCGATGTGGTCCACCAGCCCCTGTTCGATATCGACCGCGTAGACCCGGCCGGAGGACGTGACGGCGCTGGCCAGCGGTAAGGTGAACACCCCGGAACCCGCGCCGATGTCGGCCACCTTTGCTCCGGGCCGCAGGGCGAGAGCCGCCACCACATCATCGACGCGCAGTTTCGAGACGCGCGCCCGCGCGTCGAGCATGCGAACCCATTCCGCCGCGGACCGCGCGCCGAGCTGCGCTTGCGCCGCGGGGCAAAGACCCAAGGCCCCGACCAGGGCGAGCAGCAGGGCGACGGCAGGACGGGGGGCGGGCTTCATGGACTTGGTGATGGCTAGGCGGCCGCGCGGGCTCAAGCCCCCTCGCGGCTTGCGTCGCCGCAGCACGCCGCTTGCCTCCGGCGATCGATGAAGGAACTCCTGCGCGACTCCCGCGTGCGGCGGCTGCTGGTCGCGAACACCCTCGGGTCGATCGGGTCCGGCATCACCATCTTTTCCGTCCCATGGCTGCTGGTCCACCTGCCCGGCGGCAACGAGGCCTTCCGCTGGGCGACGATCGGCACGACGCTCGTGCTCGTGGTGACGACGCCCTACTACGGGGCATGGGTGGACGGGCATTCGCGCAAGACCGCGCTGCTCGCGAGCGAGCTCTGGGGACTCACCGCGACGCTCGCGATGGCGGCGATCGGCCTCGCGTCCGGAGGTTTCGGGGCGCCGGCGCTCATGGCGGTCTATTTCGCCGGGATGCTCTACTACACGCTGCACTTCCCCGCAAAGTTCGCGCTCGTGCAGCAGATGTTCGCGCCGTCGCAGTACCGGGCGCTCACCGGCCTGCTGGAGGTGCAGGGCCAGACCGCGCTGATGATCGCCGGCGGGATCGGCGGCCTGCTGGTGGAAACCATCCCACTCTGGGGCATCCTGCTCTTCGACGCCTCCACTTACCTCGTTAGCTTCCTGCTGCTGCGCACCCTGCCCTACCGCGCGACGCACCTGGAGTCATCCGATCGCGCCGCACCACCCGCCGGGTCGGCCTGGTCGCGCATCCGCGAGGGCTGGACTTGGCTGCGCGATCGCCCGCGGCTGGCGGTCTTCTTCACCTGCACCCTGATCCCCTTCGTGGTGGTGATGTCGGCCAACTACCTCTTCCCCATCTACGTGGCGCAGACCCTGCGGGCCGGAGCGGAATACTTCGCCGGCGGCGAAATCACCTTCGCGCTCGGCGCCATCGCCGCGGGATTTTTTCTGCCGCGCCTCGGCGGGGAGGACAGCGCGGCCACCTCCCTGCCGATGACGATGCTCGTGTTCCTCACGGGCCTGCTCGTGGTCATCCTTGTCCCAAGCCCCGGCGCGTACCTCGCCGCCGGCGTGCTGCTCGGGTTCGGCAACGCCGGCTGCCGCGTCGCCCGCAGCGCCCTGCTCCTGCGCCTCGTGCCGAACGCCGTGATGGGACGCGTCGGCGGCTTTTACCAGGTGCTCGACCGCCTCCTGCGCACAACCCTCGTGCTCTCGCTTTCGCTGGTCGACGCCCGCGGCGCGCCGGCCGGTTTCGCCCTGCTCACGGCCGTTTTCCTGGCGGCCTTCGCGGGTTTGCTCGCGACCCGCTCGGCCGCGAGTCGCGCCACCGGGTGACACGGACGCGGGGTTGCCAAGACCGCCGCCAACCGGCGGGATGGCGGCTCCGATGCTCCGCGCCCTGATCTTCGACTTCGACGGCCTCATCCTCGACACCGAGACGCCCCTCATCGACGCCTACGCGGCGGTGCACGCCGCGCACGGCGTGCCCTTCGAGCGGAAGCTTTTCCTGCACGGCGTCGGCCACGCCGACTACTCGTTCGACCCGTGGCACGGTTTCAGCCCGCACGCCGACCGGGCCGAGCTGGAGAACGAACGCCGCGCCGCGAAGGACCAGATCATCCTCGCGCTGCCGGTTCTGCCGGGAGTGCGCGAGCTGCTCGACGCCGCCCGCACCGCGGGCCTGCGCGCGGGCCTCGCCTCCAACTCGCCGCACAGCTGGGTCGACAGCCACCTGCGGCGCCTCGGGCTGTTCGAGCATTTCGAGTTCGTCGGCTGCCGCGAGGACGTGGCGTCGCCCAAGCCCGAACCCGACCTCTATCGTCTCGTGCTGAACCGCTTCGGCCTGCGCGGACGCGAGGCGGTGGCGTTCGAGGATTCGAACACCGGCTCGCGCGCCGCCCGGCGCGCCGGGGTGTGGTGCGTCGCAGCGCCCAACGAATCCACCGCGCACCACGATTTTTCCCACGTCGACTGGCTCGTGCCGTCGCTGGCGCAGGTGGATCTGCCCGCGCTGCGCGCCCGCTTCGAATCCGCGTAACCACGCTGCCGTACGCCCGTCCTTTTCCCCACCCCGCCACCCATGCACCCCGCCCGCCTCACCGCCCTGCTCCTGCTTTGCATGCCCGCGTTCGCCGCCAACCCGCCGGCGCGTCCCAACGTGCTGTTCATCGCCGTCGACGACCTGCGCGACTGGATCGGCTACTTCGGCCACAACCCGCAGTCAAAGACGCCGAACTATGACCGTCTCTCCCGGATGGGCACGTCGTTCACCCGGGCCTATTGCGCCTCGCCGGTCTGCAACCCCTCGCGCACCGCGCTGATGTCGGGCCTGCGGCCGTCCACTTCCGCCGTCTACGAGAACAACATCGATTTTCGTCCGATCATTCCTCCGGCGAAGATGCTCACGACGGCCTTCCGCGAGGCCGGCTATTACGTCCACGGCGCCGGCAAGATTTACCACGAGGCCTACCGGAGGCGCGAGGAGTGGGATGATTACCTCGAGAAGGAGCGTGGCGATCCGCGGCCACCCGCCGGCCGGAGCGAGGGGGTCGGCGGCATCAAGTTCGCGCCGCTCGACTGCCGCGACGATGAGCTTTCCGACTGGGGCATCGCCGACTACGGGATCGCCTCGCTGCAGCGGAAGCATGACCAGCCGTTCTTCCTCGCGGTGGGTTTCCACAAGCCGCACATGCCGTGGAACGTGCCGCGCAAGTGGTTCGACCTGTTCCCGCTCGAGAGCATCAAGCTCCCGCCCTACCTCGAGAACGACCTCGACGACCTCCCGCCCGCCGCCGTGCGGATGGCGCACCCCGAGACCGACCACGTGCCGATGCAGAAATCGGACCGCTGGAAGGAAGCCATTCAAGCCTACCTCGCGACGATCGCCTACTGCGACATGAACCTCGGCCGGCTGCTCGATGCCCTCGAGCAGTCCGCCTACCGCGATAACACCATCATCTGCCTGTGGGGCGACCACGGCTGGCACTTGGGTGAGAAACACCACTGGCGGAAGTTCGCGCTCTGGGAGGAGGCCACCAAGGCGCCTTTCATGTGGGTCGTCCCGGGCGTCACCAAGCCGAACACGATCTGCGAGCGCACCGTGGATTTCATGAGCATCTTCCCGACGCTCACCGACCTCTGCGGCATCCCCACGCCCGCGCATAACGAGGGCGTGAGCATCCGCCGGCTCCTCGCCGACCCCAAGGCGTCGTGGGACCTCCCGGCTCTCACCACCTACCGCTTCAACAACCACACCGTGCGCTCCGAGGGCTGGCGTTACATCCGCTACGCCAACGGCGACGAGGAACTCTACGACGAGACCAGGGATCCCAACGAATGGACCAACCTCGCGGCCAAACCGGAGTTCGCCGCCCGCAAGGCCGAGCTCGCGAAATCCCTCCCGAGGACCAACACCCCCGACCCGTCGGACCGCGCCCCCAAGGACCAGCGGCAGGAGAAGAAGCGGAAGAAGGCGGACTGATCCCATCAGCCCCTCCCGCGACGAGGATCCCACATCCGCCGCCGGTGAGGTCCGCGAAGGCGCCATCCTCGAGGAAGGCTTTGACACCGCATCAGACGTGATACGTTATTGTATCACGATGGCAGCCACCGCAACAATCCGCGATCTCCGCAACCGCTTCCCGAAAATCAGGAAAATCCTGGAGGCGGAGGGCGAGGTCGTGCTCACCGAAAGCGGCCGTTCCCGCTACCGCCTGATCCCGTATGTCGCGCCGACGAAAACCACCCCGCCCCCGGTGGACTATTGGGCGCGGCTCACGTCGCTCCAGCCCACACCGATGACAGCGGCCCAAGCTGGAAAGTTACACGAGGAGAACCGTGGCGACCGCTGATCGGATCTACGCCGATCCGAGCGCGCTGCTGAAACTTTACCGGCATGAGCCCGAGTCGCGCGCCGTAGCCGCCTGGCGCGGTACCATCAAGGGCCCGCTGCCGGTCACCCACCACGGCAGAGTCGAGCTTACCAATGGGATCGCGCTGGCGGCCCACCGCGGACTGATCAACGAGCGCGCCTGTGAAGCGGCGCTCGCAGCCTTGGATGACGACTTCGAGCAAGGCCGCTACTTGCTGGCCGAAATACCTTGGAGGGCGGTTCTGCGGCGCGCGGCCGATCTTAGCCGGGAGCATAGCCGTAACCTCGGAACGCGCACGCTGGATGTCCTCCATGTCGCCAGCGCGCTAGAACTTGGAAGCCAAATCTTTGTCACCTTTGATCATCGCCAGCAGAGTCTGGCGAGGGCGACTGGACTTAAGATTCCAGCGCCGACCCGTTGAGGTCCATCGATGGGGTCAGGGCGTTCGTTGTTCAAAAAGCTCCGCGGGATCGCCCTCCGAGCGTGAACTGCCGGAAGGAATCCAAGCCGGCCGTCAGCCTTCCAGTTCCGTCCAGCGCGCGTAGACCTTCGCCAGCTCGGCCTCGATCTCGGCCAGCCGCGCCGTGGCGCGCGAAACCTCCGCGCCGGCCGTGCGGAAGAACGCGGGGTCGGCCAGCCGGGTGTTGAGGGCCGTCTGCTCGGCCTCGAGGGACTCGATGCGGGCGGGTAGCGCCGCGAGTTCGGACCGCTCCTTGTTCGAGAGTTTGCGCACCTTGCGCTCCGGTCCGGCGGGAGCCGCCGCGGATGCACCGCGCGGGGCGGCGGCCGCCTTCGCCGCCGCTTGCTCGCGCGCCGCGCGCTCGCGCTGCCAGTCGTCGTAGCCACCGATGTACTCGGCGACCGCACCATCCCCCTCGAACACCAGCAGGCTCGTCGCCACCTCGTTCAGGAACGCGCGGTCGTGGCTCACCAGCAGCACCGTGCCGCCGAACTCCACCAACATGTCCTCCAGCAGTTCCAGCGTCTCGGCGTCGAGATCGTTGGTCGGCTCGTCCAGCACGAGCACATTGGCGGGCTTCGTGAAAAGCCGCGCCAGCAGCAGGCGGTTGCGCTCGCCGCCCGACAAAGCGCGGATCGGCGTCCGTGCGCGGGCCGGTTCGAACAGGAAGTCCTCCAGGTAGGAGATCACGTGCCGGGTGCGGCCGTTGATCGTCACGGTCGTGTTGCCGTCGGCCACCGCGTCCTGCACCCGCATGCTCTCGTCGAGCTGCGCGCGCAGCTGGTCGAAATAGACGATCTCCAGCCGCGTTCCCTGTTCGACCTTGCCCGCGGCGGGCGCCAACTCCCCGAGGAGGAGCCTCAGCAGCGTGGTTTTGCCCGCGCCGTTGGGTCCGACGATCCCGATCTTGTCGCCGCGCTCGATCCGCGCGTCGAGGTCACGCACGATCCAGCGCTCGCCCCAGCGGAAACCCGCGCCCTCCGCGGTGATGACCTTGAACCCCGAGCGATCCGCCTCCTGCGCGGTGAGCTTCGCCACGCCCGCCCGCTCGCGCCGCGCCGCGCGTTCCGCGCGCATCGTCTTCAGGGCGTTGATGCGGTTCTGTGCCCGGGAGCGCTGCGCCTTCACCCCGCGGCGGATCCACACCTCCTCCTGCGCCAGCTTCTTGTCGAACTGCGCCCGCTCCACCTCCTCCGCCTCCAGCACCGCCTGCTTGCGCACCAGAAACGTATCGTAGTCGCACGACCACCCGATCAGCCGGCCGCGGTCGACCTCCACGATGCGCGTCGCCAGCCGCCGCAGGAATGCGCGGTCGTGCGTCACGAAGACCAGCGCGCCGCCCCACTCGAGCAGGAATTCCTCCAGCCAACGGATCGACTCGAGATCAAGATGGTTCGTCGGTTCATCCAGCAGCAGGAGCTGCGGCTCCGCCACCAGGCCCTGCGCGAGCATCACGCGCCGCTTCTGTCCCGCGGAGAGCGAGGAAAACTCCGCCTCCGGCGGCAGCCCCATGCGCTCCATCAGCCGCTCGACGCGGTCGTGGCGCTCCCAGTCGTTGTGCTCCTCGAAACTCCCTCCCTCGCCCTCGATCACCGCGCGCACCGTGCCGCTCAACCCCACCGGCACTTCCTGCCGAAGGGTCGCCAGCACCGCGTCGGGCGGCGAGCGGAACACCTGTCCGTCATCGGGCCGCAATTCCCCCGAGATGACCTTCATCAGCGTGGACTTCCCCGCGCCGTTGCGCCCCACCAGGCAGACGCGCTCCCCGCGGTCGATCTGCAGGTTGACACGGTCTAGCAGCGGGGCGCCGCCGAAGCTCAGGCTGACATCGAGAAGACTGACGAGGGCCATGGGAAACCGACCAGCATCGGGCCCGGGTCTCGCGACGCAAGGCCCGCGGCACAGGTAAAGGGCAACGCATCCCCAGAGGACCACCCGGAATGCAGCCGCGGCTGCACCTTGCGCTTTTTTCGGCAGTTCCTCCGGCCCTTCGGCGCGAAAAAACTTACGATGTAGCCGGGGGTTGCTCCCCCGGAAAATTCACGCCTCCAGTGGCGTTTGCCCACATTCTGACCACCAATCGTCACGCACGCCGCGTCACGTATCCGCGGCATCAGCCGCGGCTACATCAGCGAATGTTTCGCAACGAATAGAAGTATGTGGCCGGGGGTGCGCCCTGCGATGGCCGGGGCTTCCTCCAAATCAAACCAACTTCCTCTCACTTTCCCTCATCACCGGCGTGGCGCAGCCCGGAGGGTGCTCCAGTTGCGGCGGAGGCGCGCCGGGGGCCGAGTGGCGCAGACCCGGGCCACCGCTGCGCGGTTGCGGCGGGCGGCCGACGGCGGCTTGCTCGCGGCCATGACGGACCGGTCCGCACCAAAGGCGCCGGCGGCGGAAGCCGCCGGGGAACCGCCGCGCTACAACGTCACCGGGGTGGGCGTGTCGGCGCTAAGCCTGCGGAGCGCGACGGACCTCATTGTGGGTGTGAAGGGAAGGCTCCGCCGCGGCTACGTTTGTCTAGCGACAGCACACGGCCTAACCGAGGCGCGGCGCGATGCGGCTCTGCGCCGCATTTACAATGAATCCTGGCTGACGACACCGGACGGCATGCCGCTGGTCTGGCTCGGGCCGCCGGGAACCGGAAGGGTTTACGGTCCGGACCTGATGCTGGCGGTCTGCGGGGAGGGACGCGCGACCGGCTTGCGTCACTTTTTTTGCGGCGGCAACCCGGGTGTCGCGGAGGAATTGCGCGAGAACCTGATCGCGCGCTTCCCAGGGCTCGACGTGGCCGGCACCCATTGCCCGCCCTTCCGGCCGTTTACGCCCGAGGAGCGTCTCGCCTTGCAGGCCGAGGTGGCGCGGACCCGGCCCGACGTTCTGTGGGTGGGCGTGAGTTCTCCCAAGCAAGAGCGGTTCATGGCGGACTGGTGGCGCGAATTCGACGCGGGGGTACTCGTGGGTGTAGGCGCGGCTTTTGATTTTCTGAGTGGCCGCGTGCGGCAGGCGCCGCGCTGGATCCAACGGAGCGGCTTCGAGTGGCTCTTCCGCGCGTGCTCGGAACCACGGCGGCTTGGTCCACGTTATCTCCGCACGACGCCGCTTTTCGCGCTGCGCGTCGCGGCGCAACGACTCGGGCTGCGGCGTTACCCGCTCGAATAGGTAAGTCTCGGCGGAGCCGTACCGATGTGGCCCGCCTAAAACAGCTCCGTCTGCTGCAGATCGTCGCGGCGCCGCCCGTCGAGGGTGCTCAGGGCGAGGAGTTGCATTGTCGAGAGACGGGACACCGCGGGATCGCGCGCGAGCGCGGCGAGGAGAAGCGCGCCCGCCAAGGCGTCGTAAAGCGCAGCGTGGTAACGGCGACGTTCGGGCGGACAATGCTCCAGGGCCAGCGCGTCGAGTTCCGGCTGCAATCCCGCCGCGGCGACCAGGGTCTCAAGCCGGCCCGAACCGGCGCCGGGTCGGAATTGGGACCAAAGTCGCGCGGAGTCGACCCACGGACCCCAGTCGACGACCTGGGCGCCGGGCCGTGCGAAGTCCGGGACGCTCCGCGGGTAGGGCCAGACCGACTTGAGCAGGCCGTTCTCGACGCCCGCGTAATGCGCCGCGAGCGGGCCGCGTCCGCGCAGATCGACGAAGTACTCCCATTCGTCGGCGAAGGGCGCGTGATGCCGCAGCGCCGGTGCGCGCAGGCCGTGCACGGCGGCGTCCTCCTCGCGCACGGTTCCCGTGGGCCGGCAGAGCCGCGTGCGGGTCGAGACCACCCGGTCGCCGAGCAAACCGGCGACACCGAACTCGAGGATACCCGACGCCAGGCTGCCCTCGAAATCGACGAAGAAGATCGGTTGTTCGGTCCAGGAGCCCATTTCAACCCCACCGAATACGCCGCGCCCGCCCCGCCCAACCTTTTTCCGTGCCTTCCGATGGCGGCGTCGACCATGCTCCGCGGCGTGGATCTCGCACCGTACCGCGCCCTTACCCTGGAGCTAGCCCGGGAGAGCGGCGACCTGATCACGCGACTGTACGGACAACCTGGGCTGACCGTAGAGACCAAGGCGGACGCCTCACCGGTGACAGCGGCGGATCGCGGCGCCGAGGAACTGATGCGGGCGCGGATCGCGAAGGCGTTTCCCGATCACGGGGTCATCGGCGAGGAATTCGGCGAGGAGCGCCCCGACGCGGAGTTCACCTGGGTGCT
>CAIUOU010000115.1 GCA_903900845.1 uncultured Opitutia bacterium | reverse complement strand
CTCGCACTGGTGTTGTCGCTGCGGGTCGGCTGGACGCAGTTTCGCGGCCCGCAGACGGAGGCGACTCTGATCCAGGCTGAGACCGGCAAACGGATCGCGGCGAGTGCCGGTTTCTCGACCGGGGTTAATTTTCCGCAGACCGCGGCGGTGCGGAAGGCGCGCGGCGCGGGCTTCGACCCCATGATCGCTTACCCCGAGTTGCACCACGCTCCGCTCTACCCGCTGGTGCTGGGCGCTGCGTTCGCGCTGGTGCCGGCAACGACCCGAGATCGATGGTTCGCTACCCCGCCGGCCCCGCCAGAAGGCTTTGCGCCCGATTACTTCCTCCTGGCGCTGAACATCGTGCTCCTCTGGCTCGTTCTCTGGCGGTCGGCGAGGCTGGCGGGACGCCTTTTTGGCGATCGGGCCCCTCTGCTGACCGCGCTCGGTGTTCTTGTCTCGTTTCCTGTCTGGCAGGCAACCGTCGCGGTGAACGGACAGCCGCTCCTCATGCTGCTGGCGGTTTTGTTCTTCGAGGTGTGGCTGTGGTTGCACCGACGTGGAGCGGAGGATGGCGCAGGCGCCCGCCTGTTCGGTCCGGCCTTTTGCCTCGGCGGCGTCGGCGGCCTGTTGTTCCTTGCGGAATACCCGGCGGGAGCGCTCGGGTTGTACGCGTTGGTGGCGGCGCCGTGGCTGGCCGCGCGCGGGTTCCGGGTGAAGGTTTTCGTCGGGGTCGCCGCGGGCCTGATCGTGACGGCGGGGCCTTGGATGGCGCGCAACATCGCGCTCACCGGGCATCCCGTCGCGTTGGCGGGCCATGACCTCGCCCTGAAGGCGGGGGATCCCAGTGCCGAGCCGGCGACGCTGCGCGGCACGCTTTCGACGGAGGCACCGCGGGTCGACCTGCGCAAGCTGGGCAACAAGTTGCTCGCCTCGGTGCAGGAGAGTCTGCGTTCCCGACTCTGGTCGGGAGGTGCGATGTGGTTTTCCGCGTTTCTCGTGGCCGGCTGGCTCTACGCCTTCCGTAGCTCCGAGGCGAACCGTCTGCGGTGGCTCTTCACCGGGGCGCTGGGGCTGGTCCTTGTGATTCAGGCGGGCGGCAACTCCGGGGAGCTCGAGCGACCCGCGGCGACATGGCTCGCGCCGCTCGTCGTGGTCTTTGGCGCGGGATTTTTCGGGGTGCTGCTCTCCAGCAGCGAGTTCGTGTCAGGCTGGCCGCGCGCCGCGATGGCGGTGCTGCTCGGGCTGCAGGCGCTGCCGCTGGCGCACAGCACTCTCGAGCCGCGGCGCCTGCACTTCCAGTACCCGCCCTACTTCCCCGCGCTCTTCCAAGGTATGAGGCAGGAGTTGGAGAAACGGGGCGCCTTGCCCGCGTTCGGCGTCATGGCCGACACACCCGCCGGCGTGGCGTGGTACGGCGGGGTGCGCGCCTGGGCGCAGCCGCCGCGGCTGAAGGATTTTTACGCGATCACGCTCGAGCAGCCGATCGGGCAATTGCTGCTTTCCCCGCGCACGCTCGACCGCCCCTTCCTCAGTGATCTCAACGCGCGTCCCGTGGCGGGGCCCGGTTTCCTGGGTTCATCGGCCAACCGCTTCGGCGAGTGGGGCGAGATTTACGGGGGATTGCTCACCGGTACCCTGCCGCGCGGCTTCCCGTTGAGCTCGACGCAAAAACTCGCGGACAATCTCTACGTGCTACTGAACCCGTCTTTGCCGCCGTCGAGGTGAAAGTAATTGATCCGGTTGTCGCGCGGATCCTAGGTTCGTCGCGCCTGAACATGTCGTCCTTCCGCCGCGGTCTCGTCCTCGCCCTGCTGATCGCAGTCGGTCCCGTCCGCGCGGCTTACGCGCCGGTCGCCGAGGCCGAGGAAGGGAAGGATCTCGTCGTCAAGGTGCGGGCTTCAGCCGGGCACGATAGTAATCTCTTTGGCGCGGCCGACGGTGCGATCGCGACCGCGGTCTACACGCTGGCACCCGGGTTCACGTGGAACCGTTCAGTCACGGATCAGACTTTCGTCTCGGCCGCCTACGGTCTGACCCTTGACCGGTTCGACCGTCGGCCGGGAGACAAGTTGCTCGACAGCCATGACGCCACCCTGCGGCTCGCCCACGCCTTCTCCAAGAATGCGGTCATCGACCTGAACAACGCGTTCATGATCGCCCGCAACCCCGAGTCGCTGCTGGCGGGGGTCAAGGTGAACGCCGATCAGTCGTTCCTGCGGAACCAGTTCGACGGTCGATTCACAATGCCGCTGGCGCCCAAGGTTACCGGCACCGCGAAAGCGCGTACGGCGCTTTACGAGTATCGCGACCGCGACCTCGGCCGCGCGCTGGACCGCATGGAAAACCTGCTGGGCCTGTCGGCGGACTACGCCGTGCTCCCCGAGTTGAAGGCCGTCGCCGAGTTCCGGCATCAGGACATCTGGTATGCCAAGCTGGGGGAGGCTAAGAACAAGCGTTCGGACTACGCCATGCTGGGCGCGGATCACGAGCTGGCCCGCAAGCTCACGATCAGCGGCCGCGCCGGCTTCGAGTGGCGCTCCCGCCGCGGCGAGGAAAGCGCCACCGCGCCCTACGCGGAATTCTCCGGCCGTTACGCCTACGCGCCGCGTTCGTTCCTGCTCGGCGGGCTGGGGTATTCCCTGGAGGAGACGTCGGATACCGCCCGCTTCAACGATTCCCGCGCATTGCGCGCATTTGTCACCGTCCAGCACGCGCTCACCGCGCTCATCGCGGCTTCCGGCTCCCTGAGTCTCGAGCCTTCGACGCTGCAAGGGCGCCGGGGGCAGGCCAATGTCGACGAGACGACGGTGCGCGGCGGCCTCACCGTCACCTATCTTCCGCGGCCGGGTTGGCTCATCTCCGCCAGCCTGGATCTCGACCGCGCTGATTCCGACGATCCGGTCCGCGGCCTGCGCCGCACGCGGGTTTCCCTGGGCGCGACGCGCTCCTTCTGAGCCGCTTCGCGCTCCCACGGTCCACCATGGCACCGCCCACCGAAAGCCAGGAAACGGCTTCGCTCACTGACTTCCTTCAGATTGTGCGGATCCGGCGGGCTTTGATCGCCCTGATCCTCTCGCTGGTTGTCGTGACCACCGCGGCGGTCACCGCCTTCCTGCCGCGCTGGTATCTGGCCACGACCAAGGTCCGGGTGGAGAAGCCGGAGGGGGAGATGAAGTTGTTCCAGGTGCAGGGCGGCGGAGGCTATGATCCTTATTTTCTCCAGGACCAGTTCCGGATCATGCAGTCGGAAAAGGTGCTCTATCCGGTTATCGAACGTCTGGGGCTCAACGCGCGGTTCGCGCCCTTGCTTGGCGCCGGAGGCCCGCTGCCATCGGCCATCACTTACCGCTACCTCGTCGAGACCATGCTGCGCGTGGAGTCGCAGCGCAGTTCCTCGCTGATCGAGATCAACGTCTACGCGCAGGAGCCCCGCCTGGCCGCCGACATCGCCAACGAGATCGCCCGCACTTACTCGGCCGACCGCATCGCGGTGGCGACCTCCGACCAGAGCGAGGGTCTCGCCCAGCTGCGCAAGGAACTCGCCTCGCAGGAGGCCGTCGTCTCACGCCAGCGCGACGCCGTGGAGAAGCTGCGCAAGGACCTCAATATCTCGGGCGTGGACCTCAACGCGCGGTACTCCGACATGGAGATCGAGACGCTGCGCCAGATGCAGAACACGCTCATCGCCCTCAGCGTCGACGCGATCGGCCGAAAGACCCGCTGGGAGCGCTTCCGCTCCATCGTCCCCGCGGAACGCGTCAACCTGGTCAACTCCGAGCTTATCCCGGATCAGAATATCCAGAACCTGCTCCAGGCCTATCTCGTCGCGGACCAGAAGGTAACCCAGCTCAAGTCTCGTCTTGGAGAAGCCCACCCCGATCTGGTCGCAGCCGTCGACGCCCGGCTCAAGATCCGTGAGCAGCTCGATGCGCAGCTGCAGGGCTACGAGAGCTCCCTCGAGATTGCCCACAAGGAAGCCGAGGCCCGTGTGGCGGAGCTCCGCCGGCAGCTTTCCCAGGCGAAGGTCGACCAGATACTCTCCGCCCGTGACCGGATGCGGCCGTTCGAGGAGGCTGCGCAGAAGCTCGACGACGAGCAGCGGCTCCTGACGACCCTCAAGCTTACCCTTCGGCAGCGGGAAATTGATTTCCAGGTGCCCAAGAAAACGATCGAGATCCTGAACACGGCGGAGCCGGCGCGCACACCGAGCAAGCCCAGCTGGCGGCTGAATCTTACCCTCGCGTTTCTCTTCGGCGCGATCTTCTCGGTGGGCGTCGCCGTCGCTTTGGAGTATTTCGACTCCAGTTTCCGTTCCGTCGCGGAGGTCGAGGCGCGCCTGCGCCTCCCTGTGCTCGGGGTCGTGCCGTACGCGCCCGGGTCCGGCGGCGAAGACGCAGATCCCGCCGCCCTCGAGCCGATTCGGGTTCTCCACACCAATCTGAACCTCACGTTGCCCCGGCGAGACTCCCACGCGCTGGTGATTTTTTCCGCGGGACCGGGCGAGGGGAAGTCGACCACCTTGAATCGGCTGGCGCGCCAGATGGCGTCGGGAGGAGAGCGGGTGTTGCTGATCGACTCGGACTTGCGGCGGCCCACGCAGCACCGCCTGCTGCAGCGGCGCCGGGATCCGGGTCTCGCGGAGCTGCTGGGCGGCCAGCGCACGGTGGCGGAGGTCATCCAGCGCGGTGTCGCGCCTAATCTCGACTTTATTCCGGCCGGCGGCGTGCCCGGTTTCACCCTTGGCCTTGTGCACGCGACTCGCCTACGGGAACTGCTCACGACGTTGCGCGCAAGCTACGACAAGATCCTGTTCGACTCGCCTCCCATCATCGGTGTGAGCGACGCCAGCGTGCTCGTCAGCGTGGTTGATGGCTCGGTGCTGCTGATTCAGCACCGGCGCAACCCGCGGGCCATGGTGCAGCGGGCACGGCAGATCGTCGAGGAGCGGAAAACCCCGCTCATCGGGGTGGTGCTGAACCAAGTTCCGGAGAACGCGGGGGAGGATTACGGTTACTACACCAGAAACTACGAATACTACAGCCAGCGCGCGGCCTCCGGTGGCAGCCGATCTCCGGCCGCCCCGGTTGCTTCGAATGTCCCCGGCAAGGATCGGATACGGCTGCGCGAGGACGATCGCTCCTAGGACGGGTGTGCCGGTTAGAACCTCCGCTTGCACTGGCCGGCGCCGGTGATCCCTTTTTTTCCGATGACGAAGAACGAGATCGCCGATGCGCTGGCGGAAATCGCCACCCTGCTGGAGTTGAAGGGTGAGAACCCATTCAAGATCCGCGCCTACCAGACGGGAGCGCGCGCCCTTGAGGCGATCGAGGAGGACGAGCTTTCGCGGCTGGTGGAAGCCGGTGAGTTGCGGACGGTGAAGGGAATTGGTGATGCCCTGGCCGCCAAGATAACGGATCTGCGGCGCACGGGGCGGTTGGATTTCCTCGAGGATTTACGCGCCACAGTGCCGGTCGGTTTGGTCGAGATGCTGCAGATTCCCGGG
>CAIUOU010000114.1 GCA_903900845.1 uncultured Opitutia bacterium | reverse complement strand
CTTCACACTGACGTCCTCCAGCCAGATTCGCGGCCTCGCCTTGCAAACCCAGGGGGCGAACGCCGGCAAGCTGCTGGTCGCCGGCGGTGCGATCAACGTGACGGGTTCTTCTGAAAATCGGCCGGTCGTCCGGCTGAATCAATCCGGCGAAATCGATGCCACCTTCACTTTGGTCACACAGTCAGCTGCCGGCATGAGCGTCCGGCCGAGGTTGCTATCCTTGCTGCCCGACGACCGGTTCTACGTCGTCGGTTCGTCCGTCGCGCGATTCCTCGCCAATGGCGAGGTCGACTCAGACTACACGCGTCCGGCCTTTTCCACGGAGTTTTTCTGGATGGACGTGATGGCTGATGGACGCGTCGTGGTTCCCCCCGAGGCGGGCGCCACCGTTAACGGCGTGGCGGCTACGAGCCTAGTGCGCTTCACCGCCACCGGGGCGGTCGATACCTCTTTCAACGCGCCTGTCTTCAACCGGGAGGTTTATCCCGGCCGCTTCGCGGTGCTGGGCGACGGCAAACTCCTTACTTGGGGTGGATTCGACCGGAGTAACGGCACCGCCCGCCCCGGCTTCGCCCGCTTCAACTTGGATGGCACGTTGGAAACGTCGTACAACGTCACCGGAATCGCTGACCTGAAGTACATCGCCTTCGCGGAACTCGGCGGCGACGGCAAGATCCTCGCCGGCACCCGTGTCGGAGCCAGTCTCGCGTCCGTCACCCCCGGCATTTCCCGTCTCAATGCCGACGGTACGGTGGACGGTTCCTTCGCGTTGGACAGCCAGCTGACGGCCCGCACCGACGGCCTGGAATTCCGGCTGCTGCCGGACAACAAGGTCGCGGTTTGGTCGTTCTCGGCCCAAGGCGTCGTTTCGGACAACAACCTTCTCCTGCGCCTCACCTCCTCGGGAACGATCGACCCCGCCTTCAACGCCACCGGCTTTGATTCCTTCGGCGCCGTTTACCGCGGCACCAATGGGGCCATCGCGTCGATCACACTGGGCGCGGCGCGGGTGCTGGCGTACGACGCCAGCGGTCGACTCATCGGCCGCGCGACGACGGGCAACTATCCCGCCAACGCCACAGCCCTTGATTACACGCTGATGCGCGTGAACACCGACGGTTCGCGCGACATGACGTTCAGCGCGCCGGTGGTGGCGTGGTCCACGGCGACGTCGTTTCCGACCGTGACCGACGCGCAGACCAATGGCGGCGTCGCCGGCCAGATCCAGACCACCGTGGTCTCGGGGGCTCCTTTCTCCGGCGTGCTGCCGATGGCGGACGGAAATTACCTTGTCTTCGGCATCTTCCAGTCGCTCAGCGGCCAGACTGCCCGGGGCCTTGCCCGGCTGGCCTCAAACGGGGCACTCGACACCACCTTCAACGTGGGCTCCGGCGCGGAGCTTCGTTACCAGCCGGGTCGCTTCGCCCAGGTTCAGGGCGTCTCGGCGGCGGCCGACGGCAAGCTGTGGGTCACCGGTGCCTTCGACACCTTCAACGGCTACGCGGCGCCCGGCATCGTGCGCCTCAACGCCGATGGCACGGTCGATACCACCTTCGCGACCGACATCTTCCATCGCTCCTACCTGGGGGGTCTGGCGCAGGTGGGCTTTGCACCCAACGGCAGAGTCTATGTTTCCAGCACGTACAGCCGGCCGGGAGATCCTTACCCGACGGCTTTCCAGGCGATTACGAACACGGCCGACGCTGTCTCGCCTGTTATCACTTCGGTTTCTCCGAATCCGGTGGTCGCGGGCGGCAGCCTCACCATCACGGGTAACAATCTTCCCGCTAGCGGCACGGTATCCGCGCGAATCGGCAACGTCAGCCTGACGGATGTGGTCATCAACGCGTCCCCGGCGGGAATCTCCGCGACGGTGCCTTCGACCGTTCCGACCGGAGCTCAGGTTCTCACCGTCACGCTGCCGGGAAATCTCACGGTTTCCTTTGCCTTGCAGGTGGTCAGTCCGACCACGGCCGTCACGCGCAGCTTGATCAACGGAGCGGTGCGTAGCTCGGTGGGCGCCGGTGCTCCGGTACTTCTAGGTTCGTTCACGGTCGAGGGTACAATCGCCAAACGGATGATGGTACGGGCGGTGGGGCCGACTCTTGCGACCTTCGGTCTAACCGGTGTCCTGGCCGACCCAATCGTCGAGGTCGTGCACGGTGGCACGGGTCAGGTGATTGCCTCCAACAATGATTGGGGACTCGCCGACAACGCCTCCGAAGTTGCCACGGTCACGGCCCAGGTTGGGGCGTTCGGCCTCACGGCGGGCGGCAAGGATGCGGTGATTCTCGGGTCCTTCAGTCCCGGCACCTACCAGGTCCGCCTTTCCGGTTCCGGTGCGACGACCGGCGCCTGCCTGCTGGAAATCTACGACACCGACTCGACTCCGCGTCTGGTACAGCTTGCCACCCGTGCCATGGCGGGAGGCGCAAGCGCGCCCCTCATCCAGGGCTTCGTGGCCACGAATATTCCCGCGGGCCGCAGTTATCTCATCCGCGCGCTCGGGCCGTCGCTGGGGGCGCCGGGATCGCTGGCGGACCCGTCCCTTGCGGTTTTCGCCAGCGGCGGTGCGACTCCGCTCGCTTCCAACGACAATTGGGGCGGAGGCCCGGTGATCGAAACAGCGGCCGCGACCGTCGGCGCGATGCCGCTGCCCGCAGCCAGCAAGGACGCTGCGCTGCTCTTCACTCCGCCTACCTCCGGCGGAGGCGCCTTCACGGTCCAGGTCTTAGGGGTGGGTTCGACGAGTTCCGGCCTCGTCCTCCTGGAAATCCACGAACTCGATGAGCGCCGGCCCCCGGCTTTCGCTCCCGCCCTGCTTTCGCCGCCGGAAAACACGGTCGTACCCGTGGGGCAGCCCTTCACGGTGGGCGTCGTCACGGTGGCCAAGCCTGCGCCTGCCTACCAGTGGCGTCGCGGGGGAACGGCTATCGCCGGTGCCACCAATCCGGGCTTCAGCGTGTTCTCGGCTTCGGCGTCTGACGCTGGCAGCTATGATGTGGTGATCACCAACCCCTCGGGCACGTTCACAAGCCCCGCGGCCACCGTGGCGCTGACCGGGGGCACCGGCGGAACCCACAGTTCCGACCTCGACCTGAACTTCCGCGTGTCCCTGATCGAGCTCACTCGCGTGATTGAGCTCTACAACGCGCGCAACGGCACGACCCGCACGGGCTGCTACGCCGTGGCGACGACGACCACCGAGGACGGCTTCGTTTCGGACCCGGCCCGCGTCTCCGCGGCCGTTGTGACGCTCACGCGCTACCACAGCGCCGACTCCAACCGCGACGGGAAGATCAGCCTCACCGAGCTCACGCGCGTCATCGAGTTGTACAATTACCGCAGCGGCACGACCCGCACGGGCCAGTACAAGATCCACCCCGGCTCGGAGGATGGCTTCGCGCCGGGGCCGTAAGAGCCATGCTGCTGGGCGTAAGCAGTTGCGTTTATCTCGGCTCCCTCTCTCCTCAAGGCATCCCCATGAAAATCCGGTCGCTCCTCTCGCTGTCGTTGATCGCGGCTTTCGCCGCCGTCGGGCTCCGCGCCCAGAACGCCTCTCTCTCCACCGACACTCCGGTTCTGGCCCCTTCGGGCGGCACGCTGGTGCTGCGCGCCGCGGCGGATTACGCCAATGAACCGGGCGCCGTCGGCTGGTCGATCAAGCTGCCGGGCGACTGGTCCCTCGTCTCCATCAACGGTCCCCATGTGCCGGACATCCGCCCGGAGGCGGGGACCACCGGTGAACTGGAGTTCGCGTTCACCAACATTCCCGCGAATCGCGCCGAGTTCTCCGTGATCGTGCGGTATCCGGCCAACGCGTCCTCCACCGAGGCCACGTCGACCGCTTTGATTCGCGCTTCGGGCAAGCTCGCCACGCTCACTCCTGCTCCGGTCCAACTCCGCGGAGTCGACATGGGTGGCGAGCGCAAGTCGCGGAACTGATTCCACATCGCGTTTTCCGTCTTTGAAACCCCGCCAAACCGGCGGGGTTTCTCTTTTCCCCATGTCGCCGTCGGCGTCGGGAAAAGGTTTTGCCGTCCCGCGCCATCACCACCATGGGTTGCGGGGGTGAAAAACGGCTGTGCGCCGCGGATCATCTTCGCCTCCCATGTTCTCGTCCCGTCGCCGCTCCGTCCTGCTGTTTTCCGGTGTGTTGGTGTGCGCCTTCGTGGGCGCTCTGCTCGTCCAGCGGAACAAGCCCGCGGCCGCCACGCCCGCGCCGACGGCTTCCGCCGCATTGCGCTCCGCGGTGGGTGAGTCCTCGCTGGCCGAGCGTTCCAAGGCCTCCTCCGTGTCCGCGGTCGCACCGTCGGCTTCCGACTCCGGTGCGGCACTCGCCGCGGCTGACGCGTCGCGTAATTTCGCCGTCTCCGCCGTGCCCGCGATGCCGGCGGAGTCGCTGCTGCCCGAACCCGCTCCGGTCGATTTTTCGGAGAACTATGTCGTCATCGGCGGCCATCGCGCCCACCCGCATCGGTTGCTGGGCCGCTTGAAGGACGGCGCCGCGGCCTCCGCGGTCGTTGCACTGGCTTCCGAGGAAATGGGCGTGCTGCGCCGCTCAGCCCTGAGCCCCGGTGACGTGACTTTGTCCGCTGTCCGGCCCGTCCTCACCCCGGTCGCCTCGCGCGCCGAGGCCGAGTCGCGCGGCGAGGCGATGCAGCGCCGCATCAAGGCGCTCATCGATTCCGGCGCGTTCGAGTACGTCGAGCCCGACTACCTGGTCTCCGTGCAGCAGGCCGCTCCGTCCGATGCCGCGTTCACCGACGGACGCCTCTGGGGGCTGCGCAACACCGGGCAAAGCGGCGGCGTGGCGGGCGCTGACATCGACGCGGTCCGCGCCTGGAGCCTGACCTCCGGCGCGCCTGAGGTGATTGTCGCCGTGATCGATAGCGGCGTGCGCTACACGCATGCTGATCTCGCGGGCCAGATGTGGCGCAATCCGGGCGAATCGGGCCCGCTGGCCTCCAACGGCATCGACGACGACCGTGACGGCATCGTCGACAATGTCTTCGGCTTGAATGCCCAGCAGAACAACGGCGACCCGCTCGACGAGAATGGTCACGGCACGTTCTGCGCGGGCATCATCGCCGCGCAGGCCGATGGCGGTGGCCCGGCGGTCGGCGTGGCGCCGCGGGTCCGCATCATGGCTTGCCGGTTTCTCGACGCGCAGGGCACCGGCGCTTCCTCCGACGCCATCAAGTCGATCGGTTTCGCCGTCGCGAAGGGCGCGCGCATCCTCAACAACAGCTGGGGCGGGGGAGGGTACAGCCAGGCGATGTTCAACGCCATCCTCGCCGCCCGTGCTAAGGGCGCGATCTTCATCGCTGCCGCGGGCAACGAGGGCACCGATAACGATGTCATCCCGCGCTACCCGGCCAGCTATGCCGCTGATAGCATCGTAGCGGTGGCCGCCCTCGACCGGTCCGACAAGCTCGCCGATTTCTCCTCGTACGGGGCCAACCGCGTGCATCTCGGCGCCCCCGGTGTGGCCATCTATTCCACCGGCCGCTCGTCCGATTCGGCTTATTCCTCGGGTAGCGGCACGAGCGCCGCGGCCCCGCATGTCGCGGGCGTCGCCGCGCTCGTCCTCTCCCGTTCCCCCGGTCTTCCCCTCGCCGAACTTCGTCAGCGCATCCTCGCTGGCGCCGTGCCCGTCGCGGCCCTCCGCGGTAAGACGGTCACCGGCGCTCGCCTCAATGCGCACAACGCCCTGACCGGCACCCCCGACGGCGTGCTCGAGGTGTCCATCACCCCGGCGCCCGGCACCCTCGTCGCGCCCGGCTCCACCTTTCCGGTCTTCGCCCGCGTGCACGACATCGCCGCCGTCACGAATGCTTCCGTTTCTCTGATGGCGCCCGGCGCCGTCACACCGCAGGAACTCCGCAATAATGGCATCGCGCCCGACGCGACGCCGGCGGACGGCGTCTACAGCGCGAACGTCACCGCCCCCTCCGGCGTCGCCGAATTCACGCTCAAGTTCGCCGTCTCCGCGCCCGACAAGAAGCCGGTCGAGCTGGCGGTCACGCTCCCGCTGCGTCCGCCCCCCGCCAACGACGCGTTCGCGAAACGCCTGCCCCTCGCCGGTCCGTCCGCCTCGGCCACGGGCACCTCCGAGGGCGCGACCCGCGAGGCGGGCGAGCCTCTCCACGCCGGCCGCGAGGGCGGCGCGTCCGTCTGGTGGACTTGGACCGCGCCCGCCTCCGGCCGGGCCGTCGTCACCACGCGCGGCAGTTCCTTCGACACGCTGCTCGGTGTCTACACCGGCACCGCCGTCGATCCGTTGACGCGCGTCGCGCAGGATGACGACAGCGGCGGCAACGCTACGAGCGCGCTGGCTTTCAATGCCGTCGCGGGCACGGCCTATCAGATCGCCGTCGACGGCTATCGCGGCGCCGCGGGCACGGTGAATCTTTCCGTCTCCCTCTCCCCCGAGCAGCCGGGGGTCGCCCCCGCGAACGACGCGTTCGCCACCGCCGCGCCGCTCTCCGGCTCCGGGCTGGCGCTGCTTTCCTCCAGCGCTGGCGCCACGCGCGAGGCCGGTGAACCCGAGCACGCCGGCGCTGCTGGCGGCGCCTCCGTCTGGTGGCGCTGGAAGGCTCCATCCGCCGGCACCGTCACGATCGCGACGGATGGCAGTTCCTTCGACACCCTGCTCGCGGTCTACTCAGGGTCGGCGCTCGACGCGCTGACCGCCGTCGCCTCCGACGACGATAGCGGAGAGGGTCCGCGCAGCCTCGTCACGTTCACCGCCGTCGCGGGAACGGAGTACCGCATCGCGGTGGACGGAAAGGCTGGTGCGACCGGTCTCGTGGTGCTGCGTCTCTCCCTCGCCGCCCCCAAGCCTGCCCCGGCCAACGATGCCTTCGCCGCCCGTATCGTGATTACGGGTATGCCGGACTCCACGGGTGCCATCCGGGTCTCCGGCTCCAATGTCAGCGCGACGGAAGAGGCCGGTGAACCCGACCACGCGGGAAATCCCGGAGGACGCTCCGTCTGGTGGACGTGGACCGCGCCGGGCGCCGGCATCGCGACCGTTTCCACGGCCGGAAGCTCGTTCAACACGGTGCTCGCGGTCTACACCGGCGACGTCCTCGCCTCGCTGGTTCCGGTCGCCGCCAACGATCAGGACCCGGCCGGCGGCAACACGAGTCGTGTTTCCTTCGCGACCGCGGCGGGCGTCGCCTACCGGATCGCGGTGGACGGCGCACGCGTGGGTCTTGCGGCCGAATCTGGGCTGATCGCGCTCCGCGTCGCTTTCTCCGCCGGAGCAGTCGTCCCGGCCAACGACGCGTTCGCCGCGGCGGCGACGCTCGCCGGTTCCAAGGCGGTCTGGTCTGGCTTCAATGTCGGCGCCTCCGCTGAGATCGGAGAACCCGATCACGCCGGGCGTCCGGCAACCCGTTCGCTTTGGTGGTCCTGGACCGCGCCGGCTTCCGGGATGGTCACCGCGACCACCTCGGGAAGCGGCATCGACACGGTGCTCGCCGTCTACACCGGCACGGCGTTTTCCTCTTCAGCCAGAGTGGTGGCTAACGATGACGACGGCGCGTCGCGCGCCAGTCGCGTCGTGTTCCAGGCGGTGGCGGCAACGACCTACCGCATCGCCGTGGACGGGGCGGGCGGGGCGACCGGGCAAATCAGCCTCGGGCTGACCCTCGTCGAGGGCGAAGCCGGTCCGGCCAATGATGCCTTCGCCGCCGGCGCGTCTGTTCCGTGGCCCGAGGTGCAGCCCGCCGTGATCCCTGCCCCGCCCCTCACGGTCTCCGTGCGCGGCTCCAACGTCGGGGCCAGCCGTGAGCCGGGTGAGCCGGTCCACGCGGGCCGCGAGGGCGGCGCCTCCGTCTGGTGGCGTTTCAAGGCGCCTCGTGGCGGCGTCCTTGAAATCACCACTGCCGGGAGTGGTTTTGAGACCTTGCTCGGCCTTTACCGCGGGGAGGCGCTCGATCGTCTGACCCGGCTTGGCGCCGACGCCGGCGCGCCGGACCGTCCGTTCGCCGCCGTCCGCGCGTTCGTCACCGCCGGAGCCACGTACCACATTGCCGTCGATGGACCGTCGGGCGCGCAGGGCCCCGTCGCCCTTCATCTGAAGCTCGACACCGCCCGTGAACTCTACGCCACGCACTTCAACCTTTTCCCGGCCGGCGTGGACAAACTCGTCGGCTTCGACGGGTGGACCGGAACCGTTGATCCCGGCTCCTCCGGTGTGGGCGAGGGCGCCTCGGGAGCTCGTTTCGCGTGGATTGGACGCACGGCCGCGGCGACCCGCGAAAGGGTGGTCCTGCAGCGATCGATCCAGTACGACCCCGTCGGGGCCGGTACGCCCGTCATTGTCTTCTCCGCTGACATCGCGCTCACGCCCTCGACCAACGGCCGCAAGGACGCCTTCGAGTTCGCGGTCCGCAACTCCGCCGGCGACGCGCTCGGCGCCGTGCGGCTCGATCTCGCCGATCTCTCGGTGAGCCGCGACGACCGGGTCGCCTTGCCCGCCAAGGCTTCGGTTGCGCTCGCCACGGGCGAGAGCCGCCGGCTCACGGCCGTAATTGATTTTGGGCGCAACCGCTGGAGCGCCACGCTGGGCGCGGATCAGCTCTGGAGCGAGCAGCTGCTCACCGGACGGACCGGCGTCGCCCTCGACCTTGGTGACATCGCGGTGGCGTGGCGCATCGCGACGCCGGGTTCTCCGGGCGACAATGTACTCGTCTTCGATAATTACCGCGTGGCGGTGGCCGAGCCGCTCCTGCTGCTCCAGCAGCCGCGCGACCAGTCGGTCGCCGCGGGGCAGCCGGCCACTTTCGCCGTGGCGGCGGCCGGGGCGCCCCCGCCGCAGTTCCAGTGGCAGCGACGGACCGCCGCCGACAGCGCGTTCTCCGACCTGGCCGACGGAACCGACTTGGCGGGTGCCCGCTCGCCCGTGCTCACGGTCAAAAGCGCGACCTCGGTGATGAACGGCCACCAGTTCCGTTGCGTGGTCAGCAACGGGCAGACGGCTCCGGTCGCCAGCTCCGTGGCGATGCTCACGGTTGGAAAAGCCGCGCAGACCCTCGCCTTCATTGAGCCGCCGCGGGATCGCCCGTTCAGCTCACAACCGATCGAGCTCCGCGCGGTTTCAACCAGCGGCCAGCCCGCGGTGTTCGCGGTCGTGAGTGGCCCGGCCCGCGTGGAGGGAAACCAGCTCACGCTCACGGGCGTGGGCGCGGTGAAGATCAGCGCCTCCGTGCCGGCCACCGACTCCCTCTCCGCTGTGGCCTCGGTCGAGCACACGTTTACGGTTTTCAAGGCGCTGCCGGTTATCACGTGGAATCCGCCCGTCCAGGTGGCGGCCGGCACGGTGCTTTCGTCGGCGCAACTCAGTGCCACCGCCGCACCCGGAGGGGGCGTCTTCCTCTACCAGCCCGCGGCCGGAACGACCCTCGCCACGTCCGGACCGGTCGTGGTGAAGCTTCTTTACTCACCGGCCGCCGGCGACGCCGCCAACTACGAATCGATCTCCGTTTCGCGCATCTTGTTGGTGGGCGGAACGGCGGGCGGTCCTTTGATCGTGCGGCAACCGGTCTCGCAAAAAGTCCCGCTCGGAGCGCCGGTCTCTGTCGAGGTGGTGGCGGTCGGCGAAAACCTTTCCTTCCAGTGGTTCAAGGACGACGTGGCGGTGAACGGCGCGACGAGGCCTTTCCTCGTGATCGCGGCCTTCGCCGCCACCGATGCGGGAACCTACCGGGTCGAGGTGAGCGGCGGCGGCGCCAAGGTGGTCTCGCAGCCCGCAACGCTGGCCCTCGCCGGCGCCGAGATTGCCGCGTCCCATGCGGTCGTCGCCCCCGTCACGCCTTCCTCCGGTACGGTCACCATCCGCTGTACCCTGTCTTACCCCGGAACGCCGTCCGGCCTTGGCTGGTCCGTCCTTATCCCGCGCGGTTGGTCGCTGGCCTCGGTCTCGGGTCAGGCGGGCGACGTGTCCCCCGCGATCGGCGCCACGGATATCCTGGAGTGGGCTTGGACGACGGTGCCCGCGGGTCCGGTGTCATTCACCTACACCCTCAATATTCCAGCCGGGGAGTCCGGCGCGCGTTCCGTCTCAGCGTTCGCCGTCCTGCGCGGAACGGGGGAGGCCGGAGCCTTTACCAAGGTGCTGGCGCGTCCGGATCCACTCCCGGTCGTCCGCGGCCGGCGGCACGATGTCGATGTGAACGGCGACGGGCGGATCAGCCTGGTCGAGCTCACGCGGTTGATCGAGCTGTACAACACCCGCCATGGCACCGCGCGCACGGGCGCCTACGCGCTGGCCGCGGGCGAGAGCGAGGACGGGTTCAATCCCGAGCCGATGCGCGCCGCCGCGGTGGTCGTGACCCTTAACCGCCATCACGCGGCTGACACGGACTTTGACGGCAAGCTGAGCCTCATGGAGCTCACGCGGGTGATCGAGTTGTACAACTTCCGCTCCGGCACGACGCGTACCGGCGATTACCGCGAAAGCGACGGCACCGAGGATGGCTTCGCGCCAGGTTCGTGACAGGGGTGAGGTAGCCGGGGAAGATAGGAAGACCGGTTAGGCTTTGGTCGTTACGCTTGCCGGTATCGCTTCGCGTGGTGGCGACCGCGGACTCACACGGATGAACACGGATTCGGCCAAGGGGCGTGACGGGCGTTGGCATAGCGCAAGTCTCGCCTGGCGCTCCGCTCCAGGTCCCCCGTCATTTGGTCGATTGGTCCTTTTTCCGCGTGTTCCGTGGGCACCCTGCCTCGCTTCGTCCCGACACTACGAACACCCTGATTTTTTTCCGCGGATCGCTCGGATACCGCGGATGATCGGGTCGTGGCGGCTGCCGTGAACGAAGCCCCTGCCGGCACCGTCTTTCGTGGGTTTGGTGTAGTTGGTGGTGACTCGTCTCCCCAGCCTCCCCCGTCGCGCCGGTCTTTTCCGACCCAAGTCGGGAATCCGCCGGCGTCGTGAGAGGACGTATTTACTCCGGGGAACCGAGGTGCTTTCTTCGCCCGGTGCTCAACGCCTCGCGCCTCTCTTCGATCCTTCGCGCCGCGCTTCCGATGCTCATTTCCTGCCGGTCCGCCCTGCCTGCTTTACTGCTCCTCTTCTCCGTTGTCGGCGGTCGCGCCCAGACGGCAACGATGACGGCCGGTACTTCCACTTATCCGGCGATCGCCGGCCAAGTGACGCTCGGCGTCTCGATCAACTACGCTTCGGTGGTCGCTCCGACCGCCCTTGGTTTCACGATCGAGCTGCCCTCCGGCTGGGCCTTGGTCAGCACGAGTGGCACCAACGTGCCGGAAATCCGCTCGCGGGCAGGCGACGTCGGCGCCTTGGAATTTGCTTACGCCTCCGCTCCGGCCGGGTCCGCATCCTTCACGGTCGTGGTTTCCCACCCGGCCAGCATGTCTGGCCAACAGACGATCCGCGGCTCGGGTCTCTACCGTTCCCCCCTTCGTAACCTCACGGTGCCCGACGTTGTCCTCGTTTCCGAGGCATCCCCGCCGATTATCACCCGCCAGCCGGCTAGCACCAGCGTGGCCGCGGGGCAGGCGGTGTCCCTCACAGTCGAGGTGTCCGGTTCTCCGGTCATCACCTACCAGTGGCGCCGGGACGGGGTGGCGCTCGCCGGGGCGACTTCCGGAACGCTGAATTTGGGCGCCGTCTCGACTGCCTCCGCCGGCTCGTATGACGTTGTCGTCACCAACCCGGCGGGAAGCGTCACCAGCCAGACAGCATCACTTGCCGTCACCGCGGCGGTCGTCCCACCGTCGATCCTGGTGCAGCCCGCTGCGGTGTCAGTCGCGCCGGGGGGCTCCGCCTCGTTCTCGGTGACGGCCGCCGGCTCGGCTCCGCTCTCCTACCAGTGGCGTAAGGACGGATCCCCGGTCGCGGGCGGCACGGATGCCACGCTCTTCATCCCCGCGGTTTACGCTCCCTCCGCGGGCAGTTACTCGGTCGTCGTGTCCAACGCCGGCGGCAGCGTGACGAGCGCGACCGCCGTCCTCAACGTCACCGCAGGCGCGTCGGCCCCGGTCATTTCCATGCAGCCGGTCCCGCAATCGGTGGCTGCCGGCGGATCCGCTACGTTGGCCGTCGTCGCGTCCGGCACGGCACCGCTGGCCTACCAGTGGCGCAAGGAGGGTGTTGCCATCAGCGGCGCGACCTCGAGCACGCTTGCACTCAACGGCGTGACGTCCGTTTCAGCAGGTTCCTATTCCGTCATCGTCTCCAACTCGGCCGGCAGCGTTACCAGCACGGCCGCCACGCTCACCGTCAGCTCCGTCGCCGCTTCTCCGGTCGTCACCACCCAGCCGGCTTCCCAGGCCGTGGCCGTTGGCGGCTCAGCCACGCTCTCGGTCGTGGCGACGGGGACCGCCCCGCTGGCCTACCAATGGCGCAAGGACGGCACGGCCATCGCCGGCGCCACGCGCGAGAACTACGCGCTTTCGTCGTTCACCGCGGCCGCGGCGGGTTCCTACACCGTGGTCGTCTCCAACTCCGCCGGTTCGGTCACCTCTTCACCAGCCGCCGTTTCCCTCGCCGCCTCGACCGGACTCGCCGGCGCCGTGTTCGGTACGTTTGCGGCCGATGCCGGCTCCTTCGCGTTGTGGGTGCGATCGGATCGCACCGCCGTCTTCCTCGGGTTCCTTCGGTCCGGCGGCCGCGCGCTGCTCAACCGCACCGCCGAGATCGGCGCCGACGGGCGTTTTCAGTTCCCGCTGGAGGTTTCGCCCGCGGGCGGGACCGTCACGGGGGTTTCCGCAGTTCTTTCCCCGGACGGATCCGTTTCTGGCAGCCTCACGGGCGCCGGCATCGCGATCTCCGCTCCCGCCCGTGCCGCCTCCTTGGCGACCTCCGCTCTCGCGGGATATTACGCCGCGGGCGAGCCCAACGGTTCCTCGGTCGCCCACACCATCGTCGGCGCCGGCGGCGAATCCTACGTGCTTATCGTCGCCAACTCCGGCGCCGAGGCGGGCCGCGGCACCGCCGGGGCCGATGGCGCCATCATGGTCACGACCGGATCTTCGACGCTTGCCGGTTCGGTCCAGCGCGAAAACGCGACGCTGGTCCTTTCCTCGCAACGTGCCTCGGGCGCCCCGGCCTCCTTCGTCGGCGCCAACGATGAGCGGCGCACCGTGCGCGAGAAATTGCTCAACATCTCGACGCGCAGCGACACCACCGGGGCCGAGGGCAACGCCCTCATCGCGGGTTTCGTGATCGGCGGGACGACGTCCAAGCGAGTCCTCGTGCGCGCCATCGGGCCTTCGCTCGCGCCGTTCGGTGTCTCCGGCGCCCTTCCGGCCGCGCGGCTGGAGCTGTTTCGCGGACAAACCTCCCTCGCGGTTTCCAACGACTGGGGCACGGCCTCCGGCGCCTCTGCCGTGGCCGCGACCGCCGCGCGGCTCGGGGCCTTCGCCCTCGACTCAGCCAGCCGCGACGCGGCCGTGCTCGTCGAACTCACCCCCGGCGCCTACACCGCCGTGATGACCGGGCAGGGGAGTGCCGGTGGAGTCGGCTTGGTCGAGGTTTACGACGCGGATGAAACCGCCCTCGCCGCGCAGCGCATCGGCAATCTCGCCTCGCGCGGGCTCGCTGGCAGTGGCGACCGCACCCTTACCGTCGGGTTCGTGGTCGGGGGAACCGTCCCCAAGCGCGTGCTCGTGCGCGGCGTCGGCCCCGCGCTCTCCGCCTTCGGCGTCACGGGCGCGCTGGGCGATCCCCGGCTCGAAGTTTACCGCGAGGGCTCGGTCATCGGCCGCAACGACAATTGGGAAGAAGGTGCCGCCGGTGGTTCGATCGCCGCTGCTTCCGCCTCCGTGGGCGCCTTCGCCCTAGCTGCCGGCAGCCTCGACGCCGCGCTCATCCTCAACCTCTTCCCCGGCGCCTACACCGCCCAGGT
>CAIUOU010000113.1 GCA_903900845.1 uncultured Opitutia bacterium | reverse complement strand
TACCCGCCGGCCTCGTGCGCGAGGTGCCGCTGCGTCACCCGCGGTTCCCATGGTTCGAGGAGCTCGGCCTGCGTTGGTACGCCGTCCCGGTCGTCAGCGACATGGGGCTGCACGCCGCCGGCACCCGGTTTCCCGCGGCGCCGTTCAACGGCTGGTACATGGGCACCGAGATCGGCGCGCGCAACCTGGCCGACCCGCATCGCTACAACCTCCTCCCCGTCGTCGCCGAACGGATGGGGCTCGACCGTCGGCGCGCCCGTGATCTCTGGCTCGACCGCGCGTTGATCGAGCTCAACGCCGCGGTGCTGCATTCCTACGAGGCCGAGGGCGTGAAGCTCACCGACCATCACACCGCCTCGGAGGAGTTCATGCGTTTCCTCGGGCGCGAGCGCGATGCCGGCCGCGAGGTGTCGGCGCGCTGGGACTGGATCGTGCCGCCGATTTCCGCCGCCGCCACGCGCGTGTTCCACACGCCGATGCGCGAGTTCCCCACGACGCCCGACTTCCGGCGGGAGCCCCGGGTCGCGTTTCCCGACGTTTGAGGCGGCCGGAGCGGGCGGGCGAAAATTCCATCGCCAACGGCGCCGCGGGCCGGATGAAGTGGCCGCCCCGTTCCCCATGATCCCCCGCTCCGTCGCCCCGCGCATCCTCGCGCTCGCGTTGCTCCTCGTCCCGTCCGCCCTGCCCGCCGCCGACGCCGCCAAGGCCCCCAAGGGCGCCGGCAAGAAGGCCGGCCCCGCCGCCCCCGCGCTCCGCATCCGCGTGCAGCAGCTCCATGTCGACAACAACGAGGGCTGCGCGGTCGCCGATTTCAACCGCGACGGGAAGCCCGACATCAGCGCCGGCGAGTTCTGGTACGAGGGACCGGACTTCAAGGCGAAGCGCCAGCTGCGGAAGCTCGAGCCGTTCGGCAAGGACTACATGACCAATTGCGGCGAGCACGCCCATGACGTGAACGGTGACGGCTTCCCCGACATCGTCACGGGCGCGTTCATGGATTCGAAGGTCTACTGGTACGAGAACCCCGGCGACGCGGGCCTGAAGTCGGGCGCGCCATGGAAGCAGCACGTGCTCGTCGAGACCAAGCTTACCCAGAACGAATGGACGGCGTTGCGCGACATGGACGGCGACGGCGTGCCCGAGTACGTCGTCAATTCCTACGGTCCCGCCAACGCCATGATGGCGTACCGCTTCGCGAAGGGGCCGGCCGGCGAGCCGATCCTCACGCCCTGGATGATCCAACCCGGCGCACCCTTCGTGAACGGCCACGGCATCGGGTTCGGCGACGTGAACGGCGACGGCCGCGAGGATCTTGTTTACGGCAACGGCTGGTACGAGCGTCCGGCCTCCGGGGCGGCCTCGCAGCCGTGGCGCCGTCGCGCCGACTGGACCTGGCCGCACGCCAGCACCCCCATGATCGTGGTCGACCTGACCGGTGACGGCCGCAACGACATCATCTGGGGCCACGGGCACAACTACGGCCTCTATTGGGAGGAGCAGCGCGATCCCAACCGCGACGGCAGCACCAACTGGCGCCACTACGTCATCGACGACAAGATCTCCCAGAACCACTGCCTTGTTTGGGAGGACCTCGACAACGACGGCAAACCCGAGCTGATCACCGGCCGCCGCGTCCGCGCCCACAGCGGTGGCGACCCGGGGGACAACGAGCCCGGCTGCGTCGCGATGTACAAGTGGAATGCCGCCGAGAAACGCTTCACGAAACACCTGCTCGCCGATGGCGGACCGGGCACCGGCCTGCAGATCCGCGTGGCCGACCTCGATGGCAACGGCTGGAAGGACATCATTTGCGCCGGCAAGAGCGGCACGCACATCCTCTGGAACGCCGGCCGCTGACCGCGCGGCGGGAGCCTTTCGCCACTTTCTCCCTCACCCCCCTCGCTTTCCCTGATCCCTCCCAGCGCGGTGAAGTAGCACCGGGGCATTGACCCGCGGCGAGCTCCGCGGCGTAAACGCAGGCCGTATTTTTTCCCCATCATGAACCTCGAGACCCTCTGCCTCCACGGCGGCACGCAACCCGATCCGACCACGCTCGCTCGCGCGGTCCCGCTCTACCGGACGAGCTCGTTCGTCTTCAAGAGCGCCGAGCACGCGGCGAACCTTTTCGCGCTGAAGGAGCTCGGGAATATCTACACGCGCCTGATGAACCCGACGACCGACGCGCTCGAGAAGCGCGTCGCGCTGCTCGAGGGCGCCCACGAGCTCGGCGGTCTCGGCCTCGCCTCGGGCACGAGCGGGATCTTCTATTCGATCATCAACCTCGCCTCGGCCGGCGATAACATCGTGTCGGCCCGGAACCTGTACGGCGGCACGTACACGCAGTTCAACGACATCCTCCCCGCGCTCGGCATCACGGTGAAGTTCGTGGACTCGAACGACCCGCAGAATTTTGCCCGCGCGATCGACGGTCGGACCCGCGCCCTGTTCTGCGAGACCGTCTCCAACCCCGCGCTGGAGGTCACCGACCTCGACGCCGTCTCCGCCATCGCGCGCGGCGCCGGCATCCCGCTGATCGTCGACTCCACGTTCTCCACGCCGTACCTCACCCGCCCGCTCGACCACGGCGCCGACATCGTCGTCCACTCGCTCACGAAGTGGTTCGGCGGCCACGGTGGCGGCATCGGTGGCGTCGTCGTCGACAGCGGCCGCTTCCCGTGGGCCGCCGGCAAACACCCCCTCTACACCAACCCCGATAACAGCTACCACGGCCTGCGCTGGGGTGTGGACCTGCCGGCGCCCTTGCTGCCGCTCGCGTTCATCCTGCGCATGCGCACCGTCCCGCTGCGCAACCTCGGCGCCTGCATCGCGCCGGACAACTCGTGGATGTTCCTGCAGGGGATCGAGACGCTCGCGCTGCGCATGGAGCGGCACTGCTCCAACTCCCTCGCCGTCGCGCAACACCTGCAGTCGCACCGCGCGGTGGACTGGGTGCGGTTCCCGGGACTCCCGTCGGACCCGCAGTACGCCGCCAACAAGAAATACCTGCGCGGCAAGGGAGGCTCGATGGTCGTCTTCGGCATCAAGGGCGGCCGCGAGGCCGGCAAGAAGTTCATCGACGCCCTGAAGCTCTTCTCGCACCTCGCCAACGTCGGCGACGCGAAGAGCCTCGCGATCCACCCCGCGACCACGACGCACTCCCAGCTCAACGCGGAGCAACAGCTCGCGGGCGGCATCAAGCCCGAGCTCATCCGCCTCAGCGTCGGCATCGAGCACATCGACGATATCCTCAAGGACGTCGACCAGGCCCTCGCCGCCGCGACGAAGTGAGCTGGTTCGCCGCGGGCGTTTCACCAGGAAGCGCCCGCGGCGGCATGGACCGCATCGGCGGAACGTGTGCCGGGGCTTTTGCCTCGGATCTTCGCGCCCGCCCATCCGCCGCTCTCCTAACGAACCCCATCCGTCTCGCCGGCCTCCTGTTCTCCCTCCGCCGTCTCACTCCCTTCCTCATGCGCTCCCGCCTCGCCGCTGTCTTCCTCGCGTTCATCCTTCCTGCCCTCGCCGCCCAGCCGGCCCCGTTTGAGCTGCGCGACGGCGACCGCGTTGTCCTCATCGGGGACGGGATCGCCGAGGGCGAGCAGCACCACGGCTGGATCGAGCTCATGCTCACCACGCGGTTCCCGGACCGCGCCGTCACGTTCCGCAATCTCGGCTGGAGCGGCGATACGCCCGCCGGTGACTCCCGCTTTGGTCTCAGCCTCCTGCAGGCGGGACGCGAACCGGCCGAGGAGGGCTGGAACCAACTTGTGCGTCAGATCGAGGAGACCAAGCCGACCGTCGTCCTCGCCGCCTACGGCATGGCGAGCTCGTTCGACGGCGAGGCCGGACTGGCGCGCTTCAGGGCCGACTACGGCCGCCTGCTCGACGTGATCGCGCGGGTCTCGCCCGGCGCCCGCCTCGTGCTGCTGTCGCCGATCCGGCATGAGAACCTCGGCGCACCCTGGCCCGACGGCGCCGCGCACAACGCCCGGCTCGCCGCCTACGCCCGCGCCGTGGACGAGATCGCCGCGTCCCGCGGCGCGCGGCACGTCCCGCTTTTCGAACTGACGCGGGAAGCTTCTCCCGGTACGCCCTCGCTCACCACGAACGGCATTCAACCCTCGGGGCCCGGCTACCGGCGGCTCGCCGAGCGCATCGAGGAAAATCTGTTCGGCGCGCCCGGCCCGTGGCGTACCAGCACGCAGACCGAGCCGCTCCGCCGCGCGATCATCACGAAGAACGAGTGGTTCTTCCACCGGTCGCGTCCCGCCAACATGGCGTACATCTTCGGCTTCCGTAAACGTGAGCAGGGCCGCAACGCCACGGAGGTCGTCAAGTTCGACGAATTCATCGCCTCCGAGGAGGCGCGAATCGCGAAACTGCGCGGGTTGCAGCTCGTCGACGTGCCGGAGATCCCGCGCCGCGTCGGCAACGCTGCCGCCGTGTTCACCCCGCAGGCGCATCCGCGCTTCCAGGTCGCCGACGGACTTGAGGTCTCGCTCTGGGCGGAGAACCCGCTGCTTCACAAACCGATCCAGATGAACTTCGACGCCCGCGGTCGCCTCTGGGTCGCGAGCTCAGAGCTCTATCCGCAGATCGAGCCGGGCCAGGCGCAGACCGACAAGATCATCGTGCTCGAGGACACCACCGGCGCCGGCAAGGCCGACAAGGCCACGGTCTTCGCCGAAGGGCTGCTCATCCCGACCGGCCTCGAGGTCGGCCACGGCGGCGTCTACGTCGCGCAGAGCACCGAGTTGCTTCACTTCCGAGACAACGACGGCGACGGCAAATCCGACGAGCGCCGCGTGATCCTCAGCGGCTTCGGCACCGAGGATACCCATCACAACCTCCACACGCTGCGCTGGGGCCCCGACGGGCGTCTGTACCTGAGCCAGTCCGTCTACACGCGCACGAACGCCGAGACCCCGCACGGCGTCACGCGACTGATGGCCGGCGGCATCTTCCGCCTCGATCCGCGCGACCAGCGCATGGAGGTGCTGTACCGCGGCTGGGTGAATTCGTGGGGCCACCAGTTCGACGATTTCGGCCAGTCGTTCGCCACGGACGGCGCCGGTGGCGCCGGGATCAACTGGGCCGTGCCGGGCGCCACCTACCGCACGCTGGCCCCAGCCCGTCGCGAATTACAGAGCATCAGCCCCGGCAGCTACCCGAAGTTCTGCGGGCTTGAGATCATGCGTAGCGCGCATTTTCCCGCCGATTGGCAGGGCGACTTCATCACCGCCGACTTCCGCGCGCACCGCATCGTGCGCTTCAAGGCCGCGGAACAGGGCTCCGGCTACATCACGTCCGAGTTGCCCGACGTGCTCCGCACCACCGCGGATTCCTTCCGCCCGATCGACATCCGCCTCGGGCCCGACGGCGCCCTCTATGTCGCCGACTGGAGCAACCCGATCATCCAGCACGGCGAGGTCGACTTCCGTGACCCGCGCCGCGACAAGGCCCACGGCCGCATCTGGCGCATCAGCGTGAAGGGCCGCGCGCCGCTTCCGCGCGCCGATCTTACGCGGCTCGCCAACCGCGAACTGCTCGACCGCCTCGCCGGCCCGAACGGCTATGAGCAGGAACAGGCCCGCCGTGTGCTCGTCGAGCGCGGCTCCGCGGCGGTCGGGCCCGACCTTGAGGCTTGGGCCACCCGCCAGACCACCGAGTCGGCGAAACTGCAGGGCCTCTGGTTGCGGCAGGCCTTTAACGAGTACCCGGTCGACAGCGCCGGGCTGCTGGCCGCTAACGACCCGCGCGTCCGCAGCGCGGCCGTCCGCGCGCTTCCCGCCGAGGGCGCTTTGCCGCGGCTGGAGAAATTGGTCACCGATCCGCACCCGCGCGTGCGTCTCGAGGCCGTCCGCGCCCTCGGCCGCCAGGGCTCCGCACGGGCCGCTGAACTCGCGCTGTCCGCGCTCGATCGTCCGATGGATCCGTTCCTCGACTACGCGGTCTGGCTGACCGTCAACGAGCTCGCCGGTCCGTGGCTCGACGCCGTGCAGTCCGGTGCGTGGCGCATCACCGGACGCGAGAAGCAGCTGGAGTTCGGCCTCAAGGCCGTGGAGCCGGCGCTCGCCGCCGGCGCCGTGGCGCAGCTTGTCTCGCGGCAAGGCATTCCCGCCGACGGTTCCGGGCCTTGGATCGAGCTGATCGGATCCGCGGGTGGTACGGCGGAACTGCGCCGCCTTTACGATCTCGTCACCAACGGCACGCTGAAGGGTGCGGCGGCGGTCCGCGCCCTGGCCGCCCTCTCCGATGCCGCGCGCCTGCGCGGCACCAAACCGGAGACCGAGGCGACGGGGCTGGGCGCGCTGCTCGATTCCTCCGACGCCTCGATCCGTCGCGCCGCGGTGCAGCTCGCCGGCGCGTGGAAGGCCGCTGCGTTGGTTTCGCGTCTCACCCCGTTCGCCGCCGGCGATGATCGGGCCGTTGTTTTCGCGGCACTGCGTGACATCGGCGGCAACACCGTCGTAGCCGCGCTCACGAAGCTGGTCGCGGCCGATTCGCCCGCCGCACCCGGGGTGCGCCGCGAGGCGGTGGTCGTGCTGGCCGCGCTCAATGCCAACGCCGCCTTGCCCGCGGTCATCGCGACACTGCGCGCGACCACCGGCGAGGCCGAGGCCCAGGCGCTTTGGCGCGGGCTGTTGGGTATCCGTGGCTTCAGCGCGAAACTCGCCGCGGAGTTGCCGAAGATCGAATTTCCGGCGGCTGCCGCCCGGGCCGGTTTGCGACCCGCGCGCGAGGGCACCCAGCATCAGGCGCTCGTGCCGGTGCTGCTCAAGGCCGCCGGCCTTTCCGTTGCCGGCGCCCAACTCTCGGCGGAGGATATGCGAGCACTGGCACAGGAGGCTCTCGCCAAGGGCGATCCGGCGCGCGGCGAGGCGCTTTACCGCCGCGAGGAATTGGCCTGCGTCGCGTGCCACGCGATCGGCGGGGCCGGGGGAAAGCTGGGGCCCGACCTCACCAGCATCGGCGCCTCCGCGCCGGCGGATTACTTGGTCGAGGCGCTGTTGTACCCGAACGCCAAGATCAAGGAGGGCTACCACTCCGTGCTGCTCTCCACCGCCGACGGCCGTGAGTTTAACGGCATGATCACCCGCGAGACCGAAACCGAGATCATCCTGCGCGACGCCGCCAACCAGGTGGTGTCCGTTCCGGCGAAGTCCGTCGCGCGCCGCACGAGCGTCGGTTCGCTCATGCCGGCGGGGCTGCTCGACTCGCTGCTGCCCGAGGAACGGCTCGATTTGTTCCGGTTCCTCGCCCAACTCGGCAAACCCGGCGAGTTCGACGCCGCGCGCGGCGGCGTGGCGCGGCTGTGGAAGCTCTACCTCATCGTGAGTGGCAACCAGCACCTCGGTTCCGAGCGGGTCGTCGCCGGTGACTTCACGCTGCCGGGCTGGGCGACTGTTCTCTCGCTGACCGGTGGCGCGCTGCCGGGCTCCGAGGTCGAGAGGTCCTTCGGGCAGCGCGGCAACAGCCGCGGTCTTTTCGCGGCCACGCAATTCGAGTCGGCCCGCGGCGGCACCGTCACCTTCACGCTTTCCGGCGAGGCGACCGGCGCCTGGCTCAACGGCGAAATCGTTCGGCCCGGCGCGACCTTCACCGCGACGGCGCGCCCCGGGCTCAACACCCTTGTGCTTCAACTCAACTCCGCCCGCCCGCCGGCCTCCCTGCGGCTCGCCTCCAACGACGTGGCGTTCCGGACGGAGTAAAACGCCACGCGGTCCGCTTCGGCGGATCGCTCGGTCCCGCCTCGAGGGCGTCGCCACGAACATGTTCGGCGAAGCGCGGAACGCGTTGACGAACCTTTTCACCACGGAGACATCGAGGCACAGAGACAGGCTGAAATCTGGCAACCAGGAACCCGGGGATTCGGCGTAGGACGGGTTGGGCGGGCCGGGAAGACGTGGAAGGATTCTTCAAGGCGTCCCAATCCCTCGCCGTCGCATTCGCCAGGTCATGCGATGTAGCCGCGGGTGATCCCGCGGACCCGTCGGGATCGATCCCGGCGGAGCCTTTCTACTCCATGTCATCCGGGGTGGAGCTTGATCCTCTCGCATCCCGTTGCGGAAAGGTCCGCGGCTGCAGCCGCGGCGACAGCGCTGCTCTCTTCATGAAGGTCGCGCGGCCCGTGCCGCCCGAACCAGGGTCCGTTCTCTTTAGCCGGGTAACGCAAGCTGAAGGGCATTTTGGCTTCGACCGAGCGACGCTTGGAGCACGCCCGCGATCCCTCGGGCATCGACGCCCGCTTTCATCTTGAAGGATGCGGCGCCGCGCGCCGTCGTCGACCGCCGTGGCGGAACACCCGACAGAGAATCTCGGCGAAACGACCAGCACCGGTTTCCGGATCGCGGTCTGGCTGGCGGTCACCGTCATCGCGGCCGCGTTGGTGGGGCCGGAGGTTCACCAAGGAGATGGTTTTACCGGCTGGAGCTCGGCGCGGGCGGGTGTGGCGATCGCCGTGCCGCGTGACGCGACCGCGGCCGAGCTGAACGCGGCGAGGACGGTGCAGGCGACCTTCGTGCGCGCATCCGGGCTGACCCCGCGGTATTTTCCTTTGGTCTCCGAAGGCTGGCTGGCGCCGCAGCGCCGCTTGGAAATCGGTGCGACGCGGCGGGGAATCGCGGTTCGTCCCTCCGGCGCGAAGGCGCCGCACGACAACGCCGTCGCGTTCAAGGTGGCAAACGGCGCGCTCACGTTGGTGTCCGAGCGGCGCGCTCTGATCGAGGCGGCCGCGGGTTGGTTTCTGGAGGAAGCCCTCGGCGCGCGTTGGTACATTCCGGGTCCGCTTGGCGAGGAAGTGCCGCGTCGCGCGGAATTCTCGCTGCCGGCCGGCCGGCGGGAAGCGCGGCCCGCGTTCGTCCACCGCGATCTCGGTCTCGATGGCACCGCCGGGAACAGGGACTGGTATGCGCGCAACCGCCTCGAGGCGCGCTTCGAGCATGGCCACAACCTCACGTCCATCTATCGACCGGAGGATTTCGAACGTGAGCGCGGGCTCGCGCCGCTGCGGAACGGGAAGTCCTTCATCCCGCCGGCTTGGTCGGGAAATTGGCAGCCCAATTTCCTGAATCCGGCGGCGGTGCGGCTGGCCGTAGCGGCCGCCAACCGCGCCTTCGACCGCGAGCCGCGCCGGCTCTCGTTCTCGCTTAGCATCAACGACACCGATCTCTACGACGAATCGCCGGCGACACTCGCGGCCGTGGCGCCCGCCCGCTTCTTCCGTCACCGTCCGGATTACTCGCCTCTCGTGTTCGGCTTCGTGAACGCGGTCGCGCGCGAGGTCGCGGCGAAACACCCGGACCGCTGGCTGCCGGCGTATGCCTATTACTGGTGCGAGAACACCCCTGGCTTCCCGATCGAGCGCAACGTCGTGCCGTTCCTCACGGCGGACCGGAGCCAATGGTCCCACCCCGCCTTCCGCGAAGAGGATCGGGCGTTGATCGAGCGCTGGTGCCGCTCCGGCGCGGAGATCGTCGGCGTCTACGACTATTTCCACGGCGGGCCGCACTTCGCCCCGCGGCCCACGCTGTACGCCGTCGCGGAGTCGATCCCCTTCCAGCATCGCGCAGGGGTCCGCGCTTTCTACGCCGAGACGTATTCCAACTGGGCGCTCGACGGACCCAAGGCGTGGCTCGCCGCGCAGCTGCTCTGGGATCCGGGCCGCGACCCCGCGGCGCTGCTCGACCGTTATTACCGTGAGTTCTGGCGCGAGGCCGAGGCGCCGATGCGCGCGTACTTCGCCGCGGCGGAACGGACCTGGCTTGAGCAGCCCGGCCCGCCGCTATGGCTGAGGTTCTACAAGGACGAGGACCAGGACTGGATTTATCCGGAAGCGCGGCGCGCCGAGTTGCGAGCGGCGCTCGCCACGGCCGGCCGGGTGGCGACGGAGCCGATCACGCGTGCTCGGGTCGCATTCACCGCGGCCGGATTTTCCGCGACGGAGGCCTACTGGAGTTTCTCCGCGGCCCGCGCGGCCGCCTCGCGCTCGGCCCGGCCCGGCGTGTCGCCGGCCGCGCTGCTCGCGGCATGGAAGCAGTATCGCGCGGAGCGGGAACGACTGGTCAGCACTTTTGCCAACGTGAGGAAGCGCCACCCCCTGGCGGTCGCGGACCAGGATCTCACGCCCTATCTGCGCAACGAACCCGACAGTCGGCTCGCGCTCGCCTTGCACGCTACGCCCGAGGGCCGCGCCGCGCTGGCCGCGGAGCCGGAGCTTCTGCGGCGGCACTTGGGCGTGGAGAGTGGCGCATTGGACCGGCTCCAGTCAGCCGGCGCTGAAATGCTGGCGGATCCCGGTTGGCGTGAGGTGATCGTTTTGCCCGTCGATGCCTCGAACGTCAGCCAGTGGACCCTAGCCGGGGCGCGCTGGACGGGTCAGACGGAGGCGTGGGAAGGACGAACGGTGCGCCTCCTGGAAGGCGCCGGTGGCCATCGGGTCCTGCGTCTCGCGAGTTGCCGCACCGAGGACTTTGGCCAATGGCTTTCGGCGGAAGCGGGAGCGGTGTACGCCGCCGAAGTGGACGTGCGCGCGCGGGTGAGCCCGGGCACGGCGACCCATCTGATCGTATCATTCCTGGACGAGAAGGGTCGCCACCTGAGCATGGGGAGGGTGGACCGGATGCCGGCTGCCGCGGGCGAGCAATCGACGCGCCTCCGCGTGGTCGCGAAGGCGCCGCCCGGTGCGCGCTGGATCGGCTACGGCCTGCGCGTGATGAACCAGATCAACGACGACTTCGCGGAATTCTCCGGCGCGAGCCTGCGCCGCGCGCCTCAGCTCCGGTAATCGGCGTTCTCACTCACGTACTCGTGGGTGAGGTCGCCGCCGACGACGGCCGCGGAGGCCGCGCCGTTACCGATGTCGATTTCCAGTTCCACCGCCCGTTCGTGCGGCGGGAAGTCGATCGGCGCGGAAAAAACGCCGTCGGCGCTCGGCCGGCTCGTGTACAGCTCGGCGCCGCGCAGGTGGGCGACCAGGGCCGCCTCCTTGCCCGGATCGAGCTGGAACGCGCCCTGCGCGAAAATCTCCACCCCGCCCATGCGGGCGCGCAGGCGCGAGAGATCGGTGCCCGGGGCGGTGGCGCCGACGTGCTTGCCGATCGCCTGGATAAGACGGCCCACGTTGGGGTCGTTACCGGCCACGGCGCACTTGAAGAGCGGGCCGTTGACCACCGCCTTGCCGATGGAACGGGCGAGACCGAGGCTGGCGGCGTTGCGCACGGTCACGCGGATCACGTGCCTCACGCCCTCGCCGTTGCGCACGACGTCCTCCGCGAGGTCGCGGCAAACCTGGTGCAGGCCGCGCTCGAACGCGCCCCAGTCGCCGAACGGCACGCGGCCCGACGACAGCGCGACGACGGTGTCGGACGTGCTGGTGTCGCTGTCGATGCTGATGGCGTTGAAGCTGGCGTCGACCGCGCGGGCGAGCATCTGCCGCAGCTCGGCGCGCGGCACCGCGATGTCGGTGAGCAGGTAAACGAGCATCGTGGCGAGGTTGGGCTCGATCATGCCGGCGCCCTTGGCGATGCCGACGATGCTGCCGCCACCGACGCTCGCGCGGCGGATCTTCGGGTAGAGATCGGTGGTGACGATGCCCTCGGCGGCGGGCAGGATCGAAGCGGCGGAAAGGCTCGCCGCCGCGGCGGGTACCTCGCGCAGCATGGCCTCGAGCGGCAGGCCCCAGCCGATCACGCCAGTGGAGCTCGGCAGCACCTGGCCGGGCGTCAGCTTCAGTTCTCGCGCCACCGCGGCGCAGACGTTTTCGGCGGCCTCGACGCCACCGGGCGCGCACACGTTGGAGATCTTGTTGTTGATGATGACCGCGCCGAGCGCGGGCTCCATCAGCCGCCGGCGGCCCACGATGATCGGGGCGCCAGGGAACGCGTTCCGCGTGAACATCGCGGCGAACGACGGCGTGGGCTCGTCGAGCGCGAGCAGCGTGAGCGTCATGCGCGAGGGCTTCGGTGCCTCGCGGGGCGTGAACTCGAATCGGGCGTTGCCCACGCGGAAACCGGCGGGGAGCGCGGCCTGCGTGGCGAGCCACGCGCGATGCTCGTCGCGGCTGGCGAAAGTGAGGTCGGTGCTGGGCACGCGAGAGGAGTGGGCCGCGCCCGCCGCCGAGAAAAGCAGAAACTGGAACGCGCGCGAAAAGGCGGTTCACGCGCACCCCGCCAACTTTTTTATGGAAATGCCGGGCGCGCGTGCCTTATTCGCGACACTCCAAAAAAAGTGAGCGACTTCCCTGTTCCCTCCCGCGACGCGGCCACCGGCCGCGCGTCCTGACCGCCAATGAACATCGCTGAAGTCACCGCCAAGGCCAAGGTTCTCATCGAGGCGCTTCCTTACATCCAGGATTTCCGCGGCTCCACGTTCGTCGTGAAGTACGGCGGGAGCTTCATGGACGATCCGGACCCGAAGGCTCGGTCGCGCGTCGCCTACGACATCGCGTTCCTCGCCGCGTGCGGGATCAACGTCGTCGTCGTGCACGGCGGCGGCAAGGCGATCACCCGCGCGATGGAAGGCTCCGGCCTCAAGGCGAACTTCGTCAACGGCCTGCGCGTCACCGACGAGGCCACCATCGCCGTGGTGAAGCGCACGCTCGACGAGGTCGTGAACAAGGACGTCTGCGCGGCGCTGACCTCCGCCGGCGCCAATCCGCGCGGACTCGCCGGCGACTCCGTGCTGGTCTGCCAGAAGCTCACGACCGACGACGACGGTAACACGGTCGACCTCGGCTATGTCGGCGACGTCACCGAGGTGAAGGTGAAGCTGATCAAGAAGGACATCGCGGAGGGCTTCATGCCGGTGATCTCGCCGGTGGCCGAGGGGCTCGACGGCAAACCTTACAATGTGAATGCCGACCTCGCGGCCGGCCGCGTGGCCAGCGCCCTGCGCGCACGCCGGCTGGTTTACATGAGCGATGTTCCCGGCCTGCTCGCCAATCCGTCCGATCCCGACTCGCTGATCTCGACGCTGAAGACCGGCCAGGTCGAGGAACTCAAGCGGCGCGGCGTGATCGACAAGGGCATGCGACCCAAGGTGCAGAGCGCGGTGCGCGCGCTGCAGGAGGGTGTGCAACGCGTGCATTTCATCGACGGGCGGCTGCCGCATTCGCTGCTGCTCGAGATGTTCACCGACCGCGGCATCGGCACTGAGATCGTCCAGGGCTGAGCCGCCGCGCCCCGCCATGAACGAGCCTTCCCTCGTGCGGACCAGCACGGCCGACCTCTACGACGCGCACGTGATGCGCAATTACGCGCGCTCGGCGCTCACGCTCGTGCGCGGCGAGGGCTGCCGCGTGTGGGATGACACCGGCGCGTGCTACCTCGACTTCACCTCGGGCATCGCCGTCAACGCGCTCGGGCACAGCCATCCGCGCTGGGTCGCGGCGGTGCAGAGGCAGGCCGCGGAGCTGGTGCACGTGAGCAACCTGTTCCGGAATCCCAACCAGGGGGAGCTGGCGCGGCGGATCACGTGTCACGCGGGCCCCGGCCGCGTCTTCTTCTGCAACAGCGGCGCCGAGGCCAACGAGGGCCTCATCAAGCTGGCGCGGCTGCACGGCCGGCGCCGTTCGGGCGGCGAGGAAGGCAAGCGCTTCAAGGTCATCTGCGCGCGGAACGCGTTTCACGGCCGCACCTTCGGCGGGATGAGCGCCACGCCGCAGGAAAAGATCCAGGGCGGCTTCCGCCCGCTCGTGCCCGGCTTCGCTTTCGGCGAGCTCAACGATGTCGCCTCTTTCGCGGCGCTGGTCGACGACACCACCGCGGCGATCTTCGTCGAGACCATCCAGGGGGAGGGCGGCGTCATGCCGTGCACGCCGGAATTCCTCCTCGGCCTGCGGCGGCTCTGCGACGAGCACGGGCTGATGCTGCTGCTCGACGAGGTGCAATGCGGCATCGGTCGCACCGGCCGCTTCTACGCCTACCAGCATGCGGGCGTGGAGCCCGACGCCGTCGGCATGGCCAAGGGTCTTGGGGGCGGTTTCCCCATCGGCGCGATCTGGGTGCGCGAGCCGTACGCCGATCTCTTCCAGCCCGGCAACCACGGCACCACCTTCGGCGGCACTCCGCTGGCCTGCGCCGCCGCGCTCGCGACGCTCGACGCGATCGAACAGGAGCGCCTGATGGAGCACGTCGCGGCCGCGGGCGGCCCGTGGATCGAGGCGCTGCGCGGTCTCGCGCGGGAGTTCCCCGCGCACGTCTCCGCGGTGCGCGGCCAGGGCTTCATGGTCGGCGTGCAGATGACCGGTGAAACCGGCCCGTGGCTCACGCGGCTCCGCGAGCGAGGCCTCCTCGCGGTCGCCTCCGGTCACAACGTCATCCGTTTCCTGCCCCCGCTCAACGCGACCGCCGCCGAGCTCGCCCGTTCGGTCGAGATCCTGCGCGAGACGCTTCGCGCCGCGGCCTGATCCGCGGCCGGGCCGCGCTTCAGAGAACCGTTTCGGCCGGTACCGCGGAAAGGTCCGGTTCGCCGGGCACGCCGAAGGGAGCCGCGTTCACCGAGCCGACTTTCAGCCGGCCTTCACGGAGCCTGATCCGCGGCCAACCGCCGGGTTCGTCGCGCGCGTAAAGGTCGGGATGCCAGCGCAACGCGTGCTCCTGCAGCGCCGCGGGAAACTGCGCCAACCCC
>CAIUOU010000112.1 GCA_903900845.1 uncultured Opitutia bacterium | reverse complement strand
GGTCTGGCGAGGGATCGAGCGAGAAGATGATCTCGTAGTCCTCCGTCACCGACCCGAGGATCGGCCGCAGCCGGCGAAGGAACTCGGGGATGTTCTTCTCCTCCTTGTAGACGGGGACGACGACGCTCAGGAGCATGGGGCGAGGAAACACAAAGTGCCGCGGCGCGGAAGCGGAATTCCCGGCGGTCCGCTCCGCGCTCACCAGCGGATGCCGAGCGTCAGGAGCCGGGCCGTGAGCGCTCCGCGCAGCCGGGTGCGCCGCGCGAACCGTTCGATCGTCGCGTGGTCTCCGTGCCGCGGGCCGTGGAAGCGTTCTCGTATCCGACGCATTTCCTCCGCGCCGGTGGTATGGATCGCCTGTGAGGTTTTTTGAGCCGAGTGGACCCGGAACGCCCCGAGGAACCACGGCACCCGCACCATCCGGCAACCGGCCTGCTGGAAACGCGCCAGCAGGTCCCAATCGAGCGCGAACTGGAAAGTCGGGTCGATGCCGCCGGCGAGGTCCCACGCTCGCTTGCGCCAGAACATCGTCTCCTGCGGCACGTAGTCGATCCACTCGAGCGTTTCGGGGTCATGGCGCGGCATTACCCAGCGGCCCACTTCGCCGTCGTTCTCGTCGATGATGATCCGGTGGCCGTAGATCACGTCGACCTCGGGGTGCTCCGCGAAATACCGGCCCACGAAGGCGAGCGCCCCGGGCGCCAGCAGGTCGTCGGAATTCAGCCACGCCATCGCGTCGTCCGGCCCGAGGTCGCCCTCGACCCGCGCAAAGCCGCGACGGATCGCATCCGCCTGCCCGGCGTCCTTTTCCGAGGTCCACGCGTGCAGTCGGCCCGCGTGCGCTCGAATGACGTCCACGCTGCCGTCGGTCGAGCCACCGTCCTGCACGACGTAGAGGAGATTAGGGTACGCTTGTTCGAGCACGCTGCCCAGCGTGCGCCCGAGAAAGTCTCTCTGGCCGAAGCTCGGAGTCACCATCGCGATCCGCGGTCCGCCCTGGCCGGGGCCGGCGCGACGCGCCAAGGCCGCGTCCCACACCAGCGGCTTCGGATCGTGGTGGCGGAGGACGCCGATCTGCATCGGCTGTTCCTCAACCAGGCGGCGGAAGGCGAATTCCTCCAGCGGCCGGGTCACGCCCTCACGCCACCGCAACTGGAGCGCCAGCCAGAGCCGGCGCAGCTCCGCGAGTGAGTGGCTCGACTCCGCCGCGAGTTCCGCGATCACGCGATCACGCTCCGCCAAGCCGGTGCTCAGCCCTCGGATCACCGCCTCCTTCTCCGCCAGGAGCCGCCCGTAATGTTTCGCTGCCTCCAGCGACTGGAGCCCGGCGGTCAGGTTCGACCGGAGGCGGCGCAACTCGGCCAATTCCGCCTCGTGGGCGATCCGCAGGGCCTCGAGGTTGCGGATGTGCACCAGTTGGTCGGCGATCGCCGCCGCCGCCCGGGCCGGATCGGCGGGCAGCGCTGCTAGGGTCTTCTCCGCCACCTCCAGCCGCGCCTTCAGCTGGCCGTTCTCGGCCTGGAAGTGCCGCACGTGGCCGTCGAGGATGAAGATCGTCTTCTCCCTCTCGTCGCAGACGGTCTTCAGCGCCGCGATCTCACGCTCCTTGTCGAGGATGCCCTCGTGTTGCGCCAGAATCTCCCGGTCCTTCTCGCGGTCGAGCTGCGTGAGCTCCTCCAGCTTTCGTTGTCGCGCCAGATGTCCGGCCTGCGCGCCGCGGTGGCGCCTGGCCACGTCGGCGATCAGGGTCCGCGCCCCGGAGTCCATCCGGTCGACGACCCGTGTCTCGAACTGGCCGCCGCCCAGCGCGTTTGCGACGGCTGCGGCCACGTCCTCGACCGCGATGCGATCCAGGCAATGCGCGCTGCCGAACGCGCAGTCCCAACCACACTCGAAGCAGGGCAGCGGGTGCACCACCGCCGCGCCGCCGCGCGCGGCCGGTACGAAACGCGGCCACGTGCCACCGCCGAAAATCCCTACCACCGGTACACCCGTGGCCGCGGCGAGATGCATCGCCCCGGTGTCGTTGCCGACGTACACCGCCGCCCTTGCGAGCAGGCCGGCGAGGAGCGTCAGCTCTCCCGGACCGCCGGTCCAGATCGCCGCGGCGCCCGGGATCTTCTCGAGGTGACCCCGCTCGGCTGCGGACCCGACGAGCAGGGTCGGCAGACCGTGCCGGTGGCGCAGGTCCGCGATCACGGCCGCAAAGCGTTCCGCCGGCCAGGTCTTCAGCCGCACGTTGGCGAAGCCGGCGGGCGCGCACACCGCATAGCGCCCTTTGCCGAGGCCGGCCTTTGCGAGAACCTCCGTCTGGCCGCGCTCGCCCGGCGTCAGCGCCGGCGGTGTGGCCTCCGCCGCGCGCCCGAGGGCCGCGGAAGCGAGGCGCAGGTTTCGTTTCCAGTCGGGCTCGTCGGCCGGGGCGGTCGGGATTTCCTCAAAAAGTCCCGCCGCCTCCACGCCGAGCGCGACGCGGAGCTGGGTCGCGAAGAAGGCGTCGTCCTCGCTGGCGAAGGCGATCCGGCGGGCGCGCCGCGCGTCGGCGGCGAGAACGGTTTCCAGCCAGTTGCGGCGCGAAGTCGCCGCGATCGCGAGGTCCGGATTAAAACCGCCGACCGCGGCGCGGAGGCGCGCGAGTTCCTCGGCGCGCACCGCGGGTCCCTCCGTGAAGGGATCGAGCGATGTCCCGATCCATTCGACGCCGGGCTCGATCAGTGCGCCAAGGTCCAGGTACGCCTCCCGCACCACCACGCCGATCCTCGCTTCCGGCAGCGCGGCCCGGAGCGCGCGGATCGTCGGCGTGAAAACCACGAGGTCGCCCAGCGTGTCGGCCTTGATGACGAGCAGGGAGGTCGCGCTCATGGTGCGGCGGGTGTCAATTCGGCGGATACGAGGCGTCCTGTCCGGCGACGGCCGTCCGGCGCGGGCAGCGGAAAGTCATCCACCCCGGATATCTCCACGGTCTGGAGGCCCGCGGAGGGCCCGAGCGTAACTTCGATCACCGCATACCGGCCGGCGATCAACGCATGCTGCGCCGTTGCCGTGGATCCGGCGAGTCGGGTTCGGACGAGCCCGGACTGCTTCCCGCTCCAGTCTGGAAACTCCACCTTCAGCGTGAGGACGCGCCGCCCGCCACCGGGCACATGGAGTCTGACCTCCCGCTGCATCCAGCCGTCGGCGTCGATTCCTTCGGAGGGCAGCCGCGGCTGGCCGGCGACGGCGGCGAAGCTCGCCTCCCGTTGCGGCAGGGCGGGCAGCACCTCGATCGAGCGGAGCTTGCCGCCGATGGGCCTCGCGTCGGTGCCGGGCAGCTTGGTCACGGCGCTGAACGTCAGGCGCAGGCGCGTCGCGTCCCTGCTCTCCGGCAGCGGCAGCAGCCAGTCGAACTCCCCGGCGGGGGCGGGCAGCGTGAAATCACTTCCGTTAAGCTGGGCTTTCAGTGTGCCGGAGCCGAGACCCGACCCGGGCAGTTCGGGCACTTCCCCCCGGATCCGCACGACGCCCCCCGCCGCCCCCGCCGCGAGAACGAATTCACTTTCCGGTGACAGCCAGGCATCCTCGTAGATTCCCGCGAACTCGAGGCCGCGGGCGAACACCAGGTCATCCGGGAACTTCCTCACCTCCGCCGGTCGACGCAGCGAGCGCAGCTCCTCGCGCGAGAGGGCGGAGATGTCCCGGCCGTAGGCGACCAGCTTGCGCGAATCAAGCGGCACCACGGTGTTGTAGAGGGCCTGCAGGCCCGATCGCGGGGAAGGGAATTGGACCGGCTGCTGGTTGAAATCGATCGCGAGGTAGTCCGCGCCATCGAGCCGCACCGGCCGGATCGGCCCGATGATACGGTTCACGGCCCCGCTGCCCGTGAAGTCGAGCGGCACATCGCGTGAGGCGAGGATCCGCGCTCCGGGCGACCATGCCGTGTTGCCCGCTCCCATGAACGTCTTGGTCGCGGCGATGCGTAGGTAGAACTCATCGTCCGGGCGCTCCACGCGCAGCAGCAGGAAGCGGCCGATGCCCGTCATGTCCTGCCTTTCGGCGTAGAGGTCGGCCTCCGGCTGGAAGATCGCGATGCGGTTGCGGTCGCCGAGGTAGTAGTGGTTGCCGCGGCCCGAGTGCACGAACACCACGTGATGGGCCACCTGGGATGCGGGCCGGGCTTGGAAGAATTGCCCGGGCCGCACCGGCGCGGCGAAACGGAACTTGTTGAACAGCCCGAGCGCGGGATCGAGCTGCAGGTAGGCGTCGCCGGCCGCGGCGGGTGCGAACTCCGCGGCCGGCGCGATGAAGCTGGTGTTGAACAGCGTGTGCGTGCGCGTGATCGCCGCGTCACGGTCCGAGAGCATGCGTCGCGTGCGCAGCAGGTCCCCGAATCGGGGATGGAGGCTGAGCAGGGTGCCGCCGAGGCGCTCGTACTCGATCGGCGCGATCTGCTGGTAATAGTCGCGGGACAGGAAGCGTACATCCGTCCCGCGGAGCTCGAACGCGGCGACCTTCGCCGCGACCAGATTGTTGATGTCGGCCAGGACGCGTGTGCCGGGGGCGACGGCCGGGGGCGTGGTCCCGAGCGCCGAGGCGAGCTTCGCTTCCGTTAGTCCGCCGGCCTGCTCGCCCTGGGACACGCGGGTGTAATGCAGCGCGGTCGGTGCGCAGGCGAGGGCGACGAGCGCGATGGCGGTCGGTGCACCCCAGCCCGGCCGGCCGCGCGTGAGCAGCGCCGCGCCGGCGGCGGCGAGCGCGGGCTGGACGAACATCGCGACCTTGTAGAGGCCGAAGTCGTTGCCCGAGGTCATCAGGCGAAGGGCGAGCGCGAATTGTACCAGCAGCAGGAGCGCCATCGGGGCCGGCTGTGTCGCCTCGCGCAACGCGGAGAAAAGGCAGGCCGCGAGGGCCGCGAGTCCGGCCACGATCGCGAGCGAGGTCCACGGCTCCGCGTGCACGACCGCAAGCGGCATCAGGCCGAACAGGTTCGCGAGCCCCGACGGGATCATGAAGTACGGGAACAACGACAGGCTCAGGTCCACGCTGCGGAATCCCTGTCCCATTTGGAGCATGATCGTGAAGACGTACGTGAGCACGTTGGTGTGCAGCAGCAGCAGCACGCCCACGATCCCCCACAGGAAGAGCCGCACCCGCGCGAGGGGCCACGCGCGGGCCCGCAGGGCCTCGACGCCCGCAAAGGCCACCCCCACCAGCACCGCGAAGGCTGTCACCTCAGGATAGAAGACCGCCAGCGCTGCGCCCACCAGCGACAGCCCGGCCACGGTCGGCGCGATCGCGCGGCGACCGGACGGTAGCCGCCGCGTGAGGAAGACCATCGCCGCCAGCATCAACCCGAGTCCGCCCACCTGCGCGATCAGCTGGTACAGCGTGCCCAGCATGAAGAGCGGGCTCGCCGCGAGGAGCGCCATCGCCACCCAGGCGCGCCGCCGCCAGCGGCCGTGGTGCAGCACGAGGGCCGCCGCCGAGAAAAGCTGGATCACGCCGAGACCGATGATCACCGGCATGAAGATCCGCAGGGACTTTATGCCGGTGAGCGCCGAGACCCACGAGAGCGTGAGCTCCGCGCCGAAGCGCATCAGCCCCGGCACGTGCATGAACCAGTAGTACTGCGTGATGTCCTTGCCCGCCAGCTCCTCGAGTTTGGGCGCGCGCCAGAAGCCGAAGTCCTTGAACCGCTCCGCCGCCAGGCAGTAGTTCACGAAGTCG
>CAIUOU010000111.1 GCA_903900845.1 uncultured Opitutia bacterium | reverse complement strand
ACGGAGATCGCGGCCGGCGTGTGGAACAGGGAGGCGTTCATCCGCGTGCCGGAGAGGGTATTGGCGGCGCGGTAGCCCTCGTCGCCCTCGTTGGAGACACTGAAGGGCGAGAGCTGGACGGCGGAGTTGCCGGTGGCTACGGGCTCGGCCGCCGGGAGGGTAGCGGTGAGGGCGAGAGCGAGGCAGGCGGCGGCCGGGAGCCGCCGGGGAGGGGCGCAGAGGTGGGGCATGGGGAGGTGGGGCGCCGGGGGGGTGGCCCAGGGAGGAGCGAACCGCTCCCCGCGGGAGCGGCAACCGCAATGTGCCCCCTAGGGCCGCGGGGTCATAGACGCTGCTCCGTTGCCCGTTGGGGCGCTCCGCTCGGGACAAAAGGACCGGAATACTGGCAGCGGACCGCTTCGTGGAACGCGCCCGCGTCGCTCCGGGCTTCCCAAGGCCCACGCTCGCGGTAAGGATCGTCCGGTGCGTCCCGCGCTCAGCAAACGCGTCCGGTCGGAAAACGCGGCGACGCTGTTCGACCTGCGCACGGCAGGCGCGTTGGAGGACTTCTGGGCCGCCACGCGGCACCTGATCGAGACCGTCATCCCGCATCACTCGTGCAGCCTGATGGTGGGTATCGTGGATTATCAGCCGCTGGAGGGCCGGCACCACGTCGCCGTCGCGAACGGCTCCTGCAGCCGACCGGTCAACAGCCTCAGCATCGCGAAACCGTTTCTCGCGGCTCATCCTCGGCTGAAACTCTACACCTACGGTGACATCCTGAAGGAGGACCCGCAGGCGCGGCAGCGGCGCCGCGAGCGCGAAAAGCTCTTCAGCGGCTGGGACCAGTTCGTGCATCTCGCTTTCTGGGACGGAGATCAGCCCGATGCAGTGCTCAGCGTGCGACGCACGGCCGCGCAGGGCGATTTCAACGCCGAGGAGCGGGAGTTCCTCGCGCTCCTCCACCCGACCCTCGATGCCGGCCTGCGCCGGCTGCGGCGCCTCCAGCGCGAACAGGTGCGGGGCGCCGGGCTGGAGCGCTACCTGCGCGGCCTGCCCGTGCCGGTCGTCTTCGTCGAGCACGGCGGCCAAATCGGCTTGGCGACCCGCGAGGGCCAAGAACTCTGCTCCGCGTGGGTCCACGGGGAACGCCGGGCGCGTGCGCTGCGGCCCCAACGCCCACCGGCCCTGCCGCCGGACCTTACCGCCGCGTGCGCGCGCCTCGCTGCTGACGCGCAGGCGAGGCCGGCGCGGGGGACGCCGGGTATCCGGGTGGCGCATCCACAGATCGCCGGCTTTCACGCTCAGGTCGATCTGGCCCAAGCTGTGCAAGGTCCGTGGGGTCGCCCCGGCTTCTGGGTGACCTTTACCCGTGAGGGTGGGGATGAACCGGCGCCCGGGCGGCCAGCCTTGGCCCTGCTGCAGCGGCTGAGCCCGAGCGAGCGGGGCGTGGCGCACCTCGTCGCGCGGGGCCGCCGGAACCGCGAGGTCGCGGCCGAGCTGGGGAAATCCCTCCGCACGGTCGAGTTCCAGCTCAATGCGATCTACCGCAAGCTGGGCTTCACCGGTCGCACCCAGCTTGTGCGCGCCCTTGCGCGCGGCTGAGCGTCTGGCCTGGCGCCGCGTTCTCCGTCGAGCCGACTCAGCGTCGGCCCACTTCTACCGGCGAGAACGCCGCCAAGGGCGCGCGGCCGGGCACAGCCATTAGCTCATCGTACGCTACGCCTTGGAGTGCGACCGCCTGCGCCGGAGAGATCCCCAATTCGTGCGCGGCGCGCTCTCCCTTACCGAGCGATCGCGGATCTAGGCCGGTTAGGTCGCCGAAGATCACCAACGCCTCTAGGTAATAACCGTGGGTGCTACCGTGGTAGTGATCGTGGGTCCAGAGGCTCACCTGGCCGAAATTGACGCCATCGTACGGGTTGGGATCAGCGACGCCCGCGGCCATCGCGCGCACCCAGGCCTCGCCAACCGGGATAACACTGCGGATGTGCGGGCTCCCGGCCGCCGCCTGATCGTAAGCCGCGCGGATGTCCCGCGCCATTCGCTCGATCGACGCCCCGTGCCAGTGCCCGTTCTCCGGGTAGACCTGATCCGCGCGCGGCCACGTGGCAATCAGGCGGATATCCACCTGCGGGTTCTGACGGTGCAGCAGGTCCGCGACCTGTTTCGCCGATCGGATCAACAGGGTCGGGTCGCCGGGTCGGTTGCGATCGAGCAGGCTGAAGCCGAGCATCACGACACGATCCCAAGGCCGGCCAATGACCCCGGCTTTTTCGGCGAGGTGGTGGTCGAGTCCCTGCCCCGAAACGGTCTCCTGGTTGACGTGGAAGTCCCGTCCAGCTTGGCGGGCAAACAACTTGAACAGGGCGGGCACGCCGCCGAACCCCGTGCCGTTCAGATCGGTCACGGAATCGGCCCGGTAGTAACGCACGGGCGATCCAGAGCCGAAGAGAAAGCTGTTCCCGATGAAGAGCACGCTCGGCGCGGGCGGGGCCTCGGGCACGCTTCCGGCGCGGCCGCCTTGTTGCTTCGCGAGCTCGGCTCGGAACGCGCGCTCCTTCTCCGCGACGTACCCCGTGTAGCCGGCCGGATCCACGAACGGGTTGGCCCTGCTCGCCGGCCGCTGTAGATACTTCTCCGCGAGGCCGAAGTAGCTCCCGTGCGAGCCAAGGAACAAATCGCAGCGCAGCGCCTTGAGCGTGCTGAACATCCGCGCGAAATCCGCGGCGATCGCTGGGTAGGCGGCATTGGCCACGAGCTGGTAGCCGGAATTCACATTCGGACTACCGATGATCACCGCCTGCAGCGTCCGGCCCGCATCGTTTACGGCCAGGGTCCAGGTGGTGCAGCCCTGGGTATGACCCGCGGTGAGCCGCGCCGTGAGCACGGTGCCCCCCAGCTCCACCGTGTCGCCGTCGCGTAGCACCCGATCGACCTTGGCTGGAGGGTAGTGGGAGCCCGGAAAGCGGCCGTAGTGGAAGTCCGTCCGGCCGCCCGACTCCACCACCGCGACGTCCTCCGCCATCACGGCGTAGCTCGCGCCCGTCTGCTCTTTCACGAGCGCGGCACCCGCGTTGTGGTCCCAGTGGGCGTGGCTGATGAGCAGAACCTTGATGTCCGTGAACTTGTACCCGAGCTCCTCGACGCTCGTGCGGATGAGCGGCACGTTGGCCTCCAGCGAAGGATTGAGCAGCACGTGCCCCTGTGGCGTCGTGACGAGGTAGCTCGCGAGCCCCTTGCTCCCGACGTAGTGGAGGTTGCCGGCGATCGTGAAGGCGGGGAACGGCGTGAGCCAGTCACTACGCCCCTGGGCTCGGCCAGGGGCGGGGAAGAGCGCGAAGACAAAGGCGATCCGGAGGACCAGCCAGGCCCGGAAGAGACGCATCAGGGGAAGCGAGAAAGAAGGTGGGGGCGGTCGCGAGGTCAGAACTTGCGGGTGAGGGTCACGGAATACATCCGGCCCTTCGCGAGCGTGTTGTAGAGCGCGGGTTCGTACGCGTTGTTGTCGTCGGAGAGCGGCGGCTCGACGTTGAACAGGTTGTTCACGCCGAAGCGGAAACTGGTGTCGCGTAGCCACGCGCGCGCGTCGGCGCGGCCCACGCGCCAAGAGACGAACGTGTTGTAGGACACCGAGTCGCGGCCGACCATCCGGTACAGGGTAGTCCCGTTGGTGAAAACGGGACGGATGTAAGCTGGCCGGCCGAGCGACTCGTAGGTGGCCGCGCTCGTGGTGACGCCGGCCAGCGTGAAGCCTCCGGTGTAGAACATTCCGAGCCCCGCGCCCCACGCGCCGCGGCGCCAGTTTAGCTGGGCGTTGCCGCGCCACTTGGGCGAGGCGCCGGAGGTGGCCCCGAGGTTCGACTCCATCAACTCCGTGCGGAGCGCGCTCCGCGTGGTGTAGGTGTAGAAGGAGTTCAGCTTCGTCCAGTTTGTCTCCAGCGTGAAGTTGCCGAGCGGCAGCGGCCGCAGGCGGTAGTTCAGCCCGAAGTCGAAGCCGTTGATGAATTGCTCGGCCTTGTTGAAGTAGGTCGTCCGCAGGAAATCGATCGCGCCGACGACCGCCCGCTGCGCGGTCGGGGGGCGCGTGGCATTGTAGGCGGCGAAGAGGGCACGGTCCTCGGCCGTGACCGGCAGGCGGACGACCGAACCGTCGCCTTGGTACCGCGCCGTGCCAGAGCCGAGGTCGATCGCGCCGAGGTTTTGCCCGGCGGCGAGCGCCGCCTGCGTCGCGGCGACCAGCGCGTCGCGATCGTCGTTAATCGTGCCGCTGGAGCCGAGGATGTCCCGGTGGCGGATCGCGTAGTAATCGACGGTCACCGAGAGCCCGCGCACGCCGGGCACGTCGACCACGACGCCGGTCGAGATGCCTTGGGATTTCTCGGGCTGCAGGTCCGGATTGCCCGCCACCCGGTTGATGCGATTGAGGCCCTGGTCGGTCAGCAACTGCGTGACGCTAGCGCGATAGGTGTCCTGGCTGTTGAGCGCGGTGGCGATGAAGCTGCCGCGATAGAGTGCGGGCAGGGACGGCGGGCGAAAGCCGCGGCTGTGCGAGGCGCGCACCATCAGCCAGTCGGCCGGCTTCCAGTTGAGCCCGAACTTCGGGCTGACGGTGTGACCGAAGTCGCTGTAACGCTCGAGGCGCGCGGCGGCGCTGAGCTCCAAGGAGCGGACCAGCGTCGGGCGAAACTCGCGCCCCGCGAGCGGCAGCAGCACCTCGGCGTAGCCCGCGAGCGCGTCGCGCTGGGCGAACGTGTCCGGAACCGACGACGCGCTCACGACATCCGAGCGCGTGGGGTCGAGGCCGGAGCCAGCCGGATTCAGGCCGGAGAACGGCGCGCGCACATCGGAAAAGTCCTCGCGGCGAAACTCGCCGCCCACGGCGAGGCTGACCGTGTTGCCGCCCCAGAGCGGCCAGACGTCACCACTGGCGTTGAAGTCAACGCTGCGGAAGCGCGTCATCCCATCGCGCGCGAATTCGCCGTAGGTGGACTGCTTCACCGCCTCGGAGTTGCGGAAGGGACCTGTGTCCACGAGGGCTCCACCTCGCACCGCGTAGGCGCGGCCAAACGCGTTGAGTGCGCGGGCTGGATCGGTGAGCAGGGCGGCGGCCTGCGTCAGGCTGGTCCGCTGGATCGGCTCTCGCTCCTTCGCCCGGCCCTCGGCCTCGACTACGGCGCTCTCCCAGCTCCACGTGCGGCCCAGCTTACCCCGGACCCCGAGCAACACCCGGTAGGCCCGGTTGGTCACGGTGTCCGCGCGCGCCCCGAAGTCCCAGAAGCGGTGGTTGACGACATTGACGGCAGTTGGCGTGCCGGTGAGGCGCGGCGTGCCGTCGGCGTTGGGTGCCCCGGTGGGTGACCAGAAGCGTTCGCCGAAGGGGTTGTAGGGATTGTTCGCGGGTACGAAGAGCGGACCGTTGACGCTGCTCTGGTAGATATCGGGGTCGCGCAGCACGAGCGAGCGGGCGTGGTAGAAGTTGAAGTCGGCGAAGGCGGTGAGACGAGGCGTCAGGTCGTATTCGCCGCCCACGAAGAGGTTCCCGCGCTTCGACTGGGGCTGCAGCGAGCGGGCGTCGTTGAGGTTCCAGTAATACTCCTTCCCCGGGCCGGAGGCGGCGCGTGCGGGGGCGGCGGTGGCGAGGCCCGACTGGCCGCTGCCGGTGGTGGGCGTCAGGAAGAAGCCCCCGGTGCTCGTGAAGTACGACGCCGGCAGGCCGGTGGGCCGCTGGTTGGTGACGAGAAAGGCGCCGTACCGGTCGCGCCCGGTGCTCACGACCGCGTTAAACTGGCCGTACGCGCTGGTGGTCGTCCGCTTGAAGAAGGAGGTGTCAGTGTAGACGTTCCACGGAGCGGGCGCCCGGGCAACCTGATCGCCGTCGGCGGCAAAGGTGCGGTCGCGCAGGAAAGTACCCTTGCGGTCATACCAGTCGGCGGTGACCACTAGGCGGCCCTTCCGGCCCGCGAAGTCGAGGCCGTGGGTGAGCGACGCGCGGTACTCGGCGCCGTCGCCGTACTCCGAGACACCCCAGCGCAGCGACAACTCGGTGCCGCGGAAGCGCCGATGCATCACGTAGTTCACGACGCCGGCGACCGCGTCCGCTCCGTAGATCGACGAGGCGCCATCGCGCAGGATGTCGACCCGCTCGATCCCGCGGTTCGGCAGCTGGTTCACATTCACGGAGAGCGCGGGGATGCCGTTCTCGTTCCAGGTGATGGGGTGCGGCGCGAGCCGGCGGCCGTTGAGGAGGATGAGGGTGTTGCCCGATGAGAGGCCGCGGAACGAGACGTTCGCGTTGTCGCCGCGCGCGTTCTGGGTGGCGAGCGCCGCCTCGTTGCCCGGCAAACCCGCCGCCATCGGCAGCGCGGCGAGGAGATCGGAGGGCTGGCCGGGATCAAAGACCTCCAGTTGCTCGGCCCGGACCGACGTCACCGGCAGCGTGCGCTCAAAATCAAGGCGCTTGATGTTGGAGCCGGTGACGGTGAACGCCTCTAGCTTGACCGTATCCTCCTTGGTGGGGGCGGCGGGCGCGGGTGGGACGGACTGGCCGACGGCGAGTGACGTGCCGACGGCCAGGAGGAGCAGACGGTGGAGCAGGGGTTTCATCAATGTGGGTTGCAGGTTGGGTCGGCGGGATGGCCCGGAGCGGCATTCAGGCCGCGTGGACCGCGTGGACCAGCGCCCGGCCGACCTCGGCTGTGGTGGCGCGGTGCGCGGGGCCCATATCGCGCGTGCAGGGGCCCCGCTGTACGACGGTCTCGATCGCGCGTAGCACGGTCGCGGCGGCCGCGGTCTCGCCAAGGTATTCCAACATCAGCGCGCCGGACCAGACTTGGCCGATCGGGTTGGCGATCCCCTGGCCCGCGATGTCCGGGGCGGAGCCGTGCACGGGTTCAAACATCGAGGGAAACTCGCGCTCGGGGTTCAGGTTGGCCGAGGGCGCGATGCCGATCGTGCCCGTGACGGCGGGGCCGAGGTCGGAGAGGATGTCGCCGAAGAGATTGGAGCCGACCACCACATCGAACCAGTGCGGATTCCGGACGAAGTGCGCGGTGAGGATGTCGATGTGAAATTGGTCCGTGCGCACGTCGGGATACTGCGCCGCCATCGCGTGGAAGCGTTCATCCCAGTAGGGCATCGTGACGGTGATGCCGTTAGATTTGGTGGCCGAGGTGAGGTGCTTTTTCGGCCGGGCGCGCGCTGTCTCGAACGCGTGGCGCAGGATGCGGTCTACCCCGCGGCGGGTGAAGCGAGACTCCTGCGTGGCGTACTCCTCCTCGGTGCCCTCGTGGAAGCGCCCACCGACCGAGGAGTATTCGCCCTCGTTGTTCTCGCGGACGATGATCATATCGATCTCCCCGACTTGGCGGTCGCGTAGCGGTGAGACGACGCCGGGCATCAGACGCACCGGCCGGACGTTGGCGTATTGCCGGAACTCGCGGCGGATCGGGATCAGGAGCCCCCACAGCGATACGTGGTCGGGCACGCCGGGGAACCCGACGGCGCCGAGGAAGATCGCGTCGTGGTGGCGGATCTGAGCCAGCCCGTCCCGGGGCATCATCTGGCCGGTCTCCCGCAGAAAATCGCAGCTCCAGGGAAATTCGTCCCACGCGAGGGCGAAACCGTGGCGGCCGGCGGCGGCGTCCAGCACCTGCTGGCCGACCGGGACGACCTCGCGGCCGATGCCGTCCCCGGGGATGGTCGCGATGCGGAAGCGTTTCATCCCTGCAGCTTAGGGGAAAGCGATCCCTGCTACCATCGGTGAAAACACCGGAAAACTTCCTTCTCCGGACGGGGTCAGCCTGTTGCGTGTTGCGCGTGCGCCATCCGAGCCGCTCGGCAGGCGGCCGCGAGCGTCGCAACCTGCAACAGGCTGACCCCGTGGTGCAGTGGCGCGACAGGGACCCCGAGGCGCAATCCAGTAACGGTTTGACTCACGCGGGCAGAGGAGACGCCCATAAAGGCACCCCGCGAGCCTGTCGTAACCCCATCCCCCCGGTGCACCCCATCCGATTCCTTGTTCTCCTCAGCTGGCTCCTGTCCTGCGTCACGCCCGCCGCCCGGGCTGCCGCCCCCGGCGCGATCGAGGGCCGCGTTTTCGACGAGGGCCGTGGCGAGTACCTCGAGCGCGCCCGCCTCGTCGTCGACGGCGCCGGGCTCGAGACCTTCTCCGAACCGGGCGGACGCTACCGCCTGAACGGGGTGCCCGCGGGCGAGGCCCGGGTGCGCGTGTTCTTCACCGGACTGCCCGAGCGCACGCTGGCCGTGACCGTCGCCCCCGGACAGACGGCGCAGCTCGACGTCACCTTCGGCGCCGCCGGCCGGGAACCCGCCGCGAAGGGCGGCGCGATCCGGCTCGACCAGTTCGTGGTCGCGACCTCCAAGGAGATGGACGGCGCGGCGATCGCGATCAACGAGCAGCGTTTCGCCCGCAACATCGTCAACGTGGTCGCGGCCGACGAGTTCGGCACGGTCGTGGACGGCACGCCGGGCGAGGTGATGAAGTTCCTGCCCGGCGTGACGCTCGACTACAGCGCGGGCGAGGCGCGCAACGTCTCGATGAATGGCGTGCCCGCCGCGAACGTCCCGATCACCATCGGCGGCTTCGACCTCGCCAGCGCCGCGGGCAACGGCACCGGCCGCGTCACCAACCTCGACCAGTTCTCGGTCAACAGCATCTCGCGCATCGAGGTCCACCATTCGCCCACCCCGGAATCCAGCGGCTCCGCGCTCGCCGGCTCCGTGAATATGGTGCCCCGCTCGGCCTTCGAGCGCTCGCGCCCGCAGCACAACCTCAGCGTCTTCCTCACGCTCAAGGACGGGGACCGTCACTTCAGCAAGACCCCCGGGCCGCTCAACCGAGAGACCCGCAAGGTCACGCCCGGCTTCAATTTCTCCTCGGTCGTGCCCGTGAACCGGCGCTTCGGGTTCACGCTGTCGGGCAACCACGTGGACCAGTACAGCTACGAGAACGTCGCGACCAGCACCTGGCGCGGCAACGGCTTCGCCACCAACGTGGCCGCGACCGCGACGACCGGCCTGCCCGACACCACGCCGGACAAGCCGTACCTCACCGACTTCGCGCTGCGGGACAGCACCCGGGGCAACCGCGCCGACTCGATCGGCACGACGATGGACTACCGGCCCTATCCGAACGCCACCCTGTCCTTCTCGTTCCTCTGGAACTGGATCGGCGTGGTGCACAACAACCGCACCTTCTCGTTCTTCGTGAACCGCGTGCTGCCGGGCGACTGGAGCCCGACGCACACCAACGGCGCGCCGCTCCCGGCCGGCACCGCCGGGACCCCGGGTGGCTTCGGCCCGGCGGGCGGCTTCGGCGAGGCGCGCATCAACGGCGGGGCCCAGGACTGGTACGGCACCACCTACACGCCCTCGCTCGTCTGGCGCCACGATGGGCCGGTCTGGAAAATGGACGCCGGCCTCGGCTTCTCCCGCGCCAGCCTCCACACCCGCAACGTCGACAAGGGTTTCTTCGGGGCCGCCCAAGCCCGACGCACCGGCGTGCGGGTCTCGTTCGCCGACATCTTCTACCTGCGGCCCAACGCCATCACCGTCACCGGCGCCGACGGCGTGCCGGTCGACCCCTACCGCCTCGACAACTACGCGCTCGATACGGCGAACGGGGTGGTGCGCGACTCCTACGACCTCAAGCGCAGCGCCCGGCTCAACGTCCGCCGCGACCTTACCGTGGCCGGCGTGCCGGTCTCGCTGAAGACGGGCGCCGAGGTCCGCAGTATGGAACGCGACCTGCGCTCGACGACGGACACTTACACGTTCGTCGGTCGCGATGGCGTGAACAGCTTCGTGGCCAACGCCCCGCTCCGCGGCGACGATAACGCTGGCCTGGTGCTCGACGAGGCGTTCTCCCAGCGCGTTGGCGCGTACGGCTTCCCCCGGATCCAGTGGATCTCCAACGACGACTACTACGACCTCTACCGCACCAGCCCCGCGTCCTTCACCACCAACGCCAATACCAACTACCGCGCGGCCATCGGCGCCTCCAAGTACGCGCGCGAGGTGATCTCGGCGGCTTACCTCCGCGGGGACGTGGCGTTTTTCAATCGCCGCCTGCAGTTCGTGGGCGGCCTGCGCGCCGAGCAGACCAACCTCAACGCGCAGGGTCCGCTGACCGATCCCTCGCGGAACTTCCAGCGGGACGCGGCCGGAAACATCGTTCCCCGCCGCGACGCCGCCGGGAACATCCTCCGCAACGCCGCCGGGGTGCCGCTCCCGGCGCTGATCGTTCCGACCACCGACGCCCTGGGCCTGTCCAAGCTCACCTACCTCGACCGCGGCCAGAACACGCGGAAGGAGTACCTGCGGCTCTTCCCCAACCTCAACGTCAGCTACCTCCTCCGCGAGAACCTCACCGCCCGTTACGCCTACTACCAGAGCGTGGGCCGGCCCGACTTCAACCAGTACGCTGGCGGACTCACCCTGCCCGACACCTCGGTGCCGGTCACCTCGGGGACCGTGATCTCGGTCAACAACGCGGGCATCAAGGCGTGGAGCGCGGAGACCCACAAGGTGCGGCTCGAGTACTATTTCGAGCGGGTGGGCACCCTCAACGTCGGCGCCTTCCGCCGGGATTTCCGCAATTTCTTCGGGAGCGTGCGCTTCCCCGCCACCCCCGAGTTCCTCGCCCTCTACGACCTCGATCCCGACGAGTACGGGATGTACGACGTCTCCACCAACCACAACCTGACCTCGACCGTGCGGATGACGGGCCTCGAGTTCGACTACAAGCAGGCGCTGACTTTCCTGCCGGCGTGGGCGCGCGGCGTGCAGGTCTTCGCGAACGCCAGCGCCCTGCGGGCGACCGGAGACGGAGCGGCCAACTTCGCCGGCTTCATCCCGCGCAGCGGCAGCTGGGGCTGGAGCCTCACGCGCCCGAAGTACGTGCTGCGGATGAATTGGAATTACCGCGGGGCGCAGCGCCGCGGCCTGATCGCGGCCGGCCGTAGCATCGAGGCCAACACCTACAACTGGGGCTCGAAGCGGCTCTACCTCGACGTCAACGCCGACTACGTGCTGAGCCGCCGCTTCACGCTCTTCGGCAGCATGCGCAACCTCCACAACCAGACCGAGGACTCGAAGGTCTACGGCCCGAACACGCCGGCGTATGCGCGGTTCCGCCAGCGCGTAGATTACGGCTCGGCGTGGACGTTTGGGGTGCGGGGGACGTTCTAGGCCCTTCGGCTGACGCTCAGGGCAGGCCCTTCGACTGACGCTCAGGGCAGGCCCCTTGACGGGCGCTCAGGGCGGGCTCCTCGACGGAGGCGAAGGGTGGGCTCCTTGACTGACGCTCGGCTCTATTCGGAAGGGGTCAGCCTGTTGCACGTTGCGCGCGCGCCCGTTGATGGAGGCGAAGGAGGGGCCTTTTTGCAGGGGCCCAGGCCGGCCCCGCTGCCGGCTTGCTCCGGCCGGGCACGCCGGGGAGAAATCCCGCGATGAACCCGCGCCCCCGCCTCGTCGTCCTCGACGGCCATACCCTCAACCCCGGCGACCTCTCCTGGGCCGCCCTCGAGGCCCTCGGCGACTGCACCATCCACGCCCACACCCCACCGGCGGACGTCGTCGCGCGGGCCGCCGGCGCGGCGGTAGTGCTGACCAATAAGACCCCGCTCCCCGCGGCCGCGTTCGCCGCGCTCCCGGACCTCCGGTACGTGGGGCTGCTGGCCACGGGCTACAACGTAGTCGACGTCGCGGCGGCGCGTGCGCGCGGGATTCCGGTGGCGAACGTCCCGCTTTACGGCACGGCTTCGGTCGCGCAGCACGTGTTCGCCCTGTTGCTGGAGCTGACGCAGCACGTGGGCCAGCACGCGGCGGGCGTGCGGGCGGGCCGCTGGGCCGCGAGCCGCGACTTCTGCTACGCCGAAACCCCCTTGCTGGAGTTGGCGGGGCTGACCTTCGGGGTCGTGGGCCCCGGGCGCATCGGCTCGGCCGTCGCGCGGATCGCCGAGGCCTTCGGGATGCGGGTGCTCACGGCGGGGCGGACCGGCGGCCGGACCGAGCTGGAGCGGGTGCTGCGCGCGGCGGATGTCGTCAGCCTGCATTGCCCGCTCACCGAAGATACCCGGCACCTGATCAACGCCACGACGCTCGGGTGGATGAAGCCGGGGGCGTTTTTGCTGAACACGTCGCGGGGCCCGCTGATCGACGAGGCGGCGCTGGCGGCGGCGTTGCACGCGGGCCGGATTGCGGGGGCGGGCCTGGACGTGCTGGGCGTGGAACCGCCGCCGGCGGGCCACCCGCTCTTCACCGCGCCGAATTGCTTGATCACCCCGCATCTGGCGTGGGCGACGCGGGCGGCGCGCGCGCGGCTGATGACCACGGCGGTGGCGAACGTCGCCGCGTTCCTCGCCGGCCGGCCGGAGAACGTGGTGAATTGAGGCCGTCGCCGGGTGGGCCCCGGGTTCTGTCCGACGAGTCGAGGGGCAATTCCGGCTTTGGTGTAGCCGGGGCGCGTCGCCCCGGTCCGCAGGGACCGAGGTCGCAGTGGCGGAGCGATCCGGCTTGGTCCGCTCGATCCGGCCGCTTGCGCCTGGGGCGGTCATCCCAGATGGCCCTCCCTTCAGCCCCTTTTGGCGACCAAAATTAGAAACGTAAGATCATTCTAAGCAGGATTTTGCACAGGATTATTGAAAATAAGCAATTCGAGTGCACGATTTCATAATGATTGTCCGGGAGAGTTATATCACTCGAGTGCGCAAGGCTTTGAGCCGGAATCCGGTCGTCGCCTTGGTGGGGCCGCGGCAATGCGGGAAGACGACGTTGGCGCGCGCTTTT
>CAIUOU010000110.1 GCA_903900845.1 uncultured Opitutia bacterium | reverse complement strand
CCGCCCCCGATCAGCGGTTCCAACGGTGAACTCGCCTCCCAAGGTGTAGGCAATCGACTCCCGCGGGCCATACTCGTCATCAACGACCAACACCGATGGTTTCTCTGGCTTCCTTTCAGTGGCAGTGGGTTCAGTTGACACCGGGATCGTAAAAATTTTTCGGAAAGGTAATTAACAATGAGTTTAAGGACTAAATGGTGGCCGCCTAGTCAAGAGCCCTCGAGTCCCTACGGGCATCAACCATTCTAATTCAATACCGGTAACTATCATGCTAATTACTGGCTTTTTAGCTTTAGTCTTAACGCTCATGATTGGAACGACCCTCTATTTAACCAATCGCCAACGGGAGACCTACAAGGCATTTCTTTTATTTTCATGTGTTTTATCTTTATGGATAGCGTGCGTTCTTGCAGCAATTACAGCAGGAGTAAATGGTGGAGATAATTATATTACGAACGTAATATTCTGGCTTCGAGCGAACACAGCGGTTTCTTCACTTGCCCCAGGCGCTCTTTTATTAATTGTATTATGCATTATAAAGAACCCATATTATAAGATCTTAAGCAAAACGTCTTTTTTCATCCTACTTATCTGCCTCGCAATTTCAACCACCGCACTAAGGGATAATTTTTTGGAGCCAGATCAAATCAGCCCCTTAACCAGAGGCAATTCATATTACCTCCATGCTGGACTAACTGGAGTTTTTTACACAGTAATCGGAGTAATAACATGGAGATCCATAGGATCATATACAGGATTAAAGCGTCTTGAGCTTCAATATATAGCCATCGCCTGCGGAGCTACGGCCATCGCGGTAACCTTACTAAATACTCTCGGCAACCTCACCGGCCTCCGAGTCCTGAACCGTTCCAGTATTCTGGTGATTGTAGTGGGGTATTTATTCATGGGGTGGGCGCTGGCGCACCACCGGATCTTCAACGCCCGTCAGGTCCTCGCGAATGTAGCTCATCGGGGCGGTGTCCTCATCTGCCTTGTCCTGTCGACTTGGCTGCTCAGCCAGCTGCTGCAGATGGCGATGCCCGAAACCGCCGCCTGGGTTACCAGTACCGTCGCCTGCGGATTGGGAGCCATCTGGCTCGATGACCGCACGCGCCCGCTGCTTGGCCTCGACCATGAGCGGGCCCTCGCCGGGCTCAGGGGAGAGATCATCACGGCTGCCCAGGGCCCCGCCGATGCCGATGGTCTTCGCCTCGCCTGCGAGTCCATCCTGGCGCGGGATTTCCGCACGGAACAGGCTGCGATCCTCACCCTGCAAGGTGGCCATTTCGCGGCCGGAAGAGTCCGCATCGCGCGGGATCGTTCCGGTTTCAACGCCCTGATCTCCCTGGGCTGGATCACGCCGGAGAGTCTTGAGCGCCGCCGTCCCTCCGCGGCCCATGGCGACTTGGCGGCGATTCTTGAGACCCATCGCATCAGCGCCGCCGTCGCCATCCCCAAGGGCAGTCCTGACCCGACACTCCTGGTTACGCTCGGTTCACGTGCGGATGACTGGCCGGTGACCTACCCCGAAATCCAACGCCTGCAGGGCGTGGCGGAGCTGATCGACAGTATTCTCACCCGCAGCCGGCTGACCGACCAGATCGCGCTGCAAAACCGCATCGAGCATCTGGGGATGATGTCGCGCGCCCTCGCCCATGACCTGAAAAATCTGATCACCCCAGTGAACGCCTTCCTAGTACACACCGAGGGCGGCTTTCCGCCACGCTCCGAGGCGGCGCAGGTGCACGCATCCGCGCACCGTGCGGTGGAAACCATCACTGATTACGTGCGCGAGGCCCTGTTTTTCGGGGAAAACCTCCGCCCGAGCAGCAATCCGGTCGATCTTCGCGCGCTTTTCGCACGGGTCTGCGCCACCACGGCCGCCCACGCGGAAAGTATCGGCGTCGCCGTCGTACCCTCGGTGACACCCGAAACCTCCCTGACGGGGGATTTTGTCCTGCTGGAGCGCATGCTGGTGAACCTCGTGCACAATGCCCTCGACGCCTCCAACGCCGGAACCGCCGTCCGCCTCACGGCCGTGCCCGGGCACCGCAGCCGCGTCCACCTGCAAGTGTCGGACGAAGGGTCCGGCATCAGCCGCGAGGTCCGCGACCGCATCTTCGACCCGTACTTCACCACCAAGCAGCACGGCCGTGAGATTCGCGGCTTCGGGCTCGGACTCACGATCGTGCAGAAGATCGCGCACCTCCATCGCGGCTCCGTGTCAGTCGACAGCACGCCGGGATTGGGCGCCACGTTCACGGTGGACCTTCCATCCAATCCGTCTCCCTCCGGAAGCATCGGCTCCGGGGACGCGGTCTGATTTTCCAAGCGCCCGGTAACACCAACCGGCCGCCTACAGGAGTTCCAACTGACGCATAGCGCGCCCGGCCTCGATTTCAGCCGGCCAGGCCGGCGGATTTCCCGCGGCGGGATACCTCGCCTGCACCCGGCCTTGAAAGTCGCGAGCCAGCGCGGGCGCCAGAGTGTCATCCGGATGGTGGGTGAAGAAGTAAGGTTGGAGACCGCGCCGCAGCCATCCGGCGATCACGTCCGCCCAGGCATCCAGCAGCGGGGCGTTGCGCGGGATCTCAGGATCACCGACGAACCGCACGAACGGCCGGCGCGCGGTCACCGTTGTGCGCAGGGGCACCCGCGGTTTCTTCCGCTTGGCGTCGCGGGTGAACTCGTCGTCCGCCAATGAGGCGAAAAGCCCCCGCGTGTCGAAGTTCACGCGGTCGACCCCGGCCTCCGCGAGCAGCGCGTCCAACGCCCGTTCGGCCGGACCGGCGTCAAAGAACTCCGGCGCCCGCACCTCGACCGCATAGGAGAAAGTCGCGGGCAGCTTTCGCAGGTAGCCACCCAGCATGTCCAGCCGCGCGGCGCCGAAGCTGGAGTGCAGCTGCAGAAAAAACGACCCCAGCCGTGCTCCCAGCGGCGCGAGTCGCTCAAGAAATTCATCCGTCTCCCGCCCCGCGTCGCGCAGTTGCCGGTCGTGGGTGATCGTCCGCGGAAACTTGAAGCAAAACCGGAAATCCGGCGGCGCCTCCACCGACCAGCGCGCCACCGTCTCCCGTGAGGGCAGGCCGTAGAAGGTGGGATTGGCCTCCGCCGCTCCGAAAACCGAGGCATACTGCGGCAGGAACTCCTGGCGCCGCGCGCCCGCGGTGAAAAAACCACCCTTCCACGCGGCATGGGCCCACACCGGGCAACCCACCCGCAGGCGCGCCGGCTCCACGGCAGGCTCGGCGCCACTCATCGAGCTGCCGCGGGAGCCAGCGTTGTCGTGAACGCGGCCCGGTCGGCCTTTTCCACCAACTCGAGGTAGAAGCTTTCCCGGCGCCTCGGAGGCGCGTCGGGCGACGAACCCCGCCATATCCGGAACTCGCCGGAAACCGCCATGGTCACGCGGAGCACGGCGCCGCCCTCGACCTCGGCCTCGAACTCCACCCTGTCCCGGAACCGTCCTCCCCGCACCTCACTCCATTGCGCGAACTCCTCAGGGCGGCCGCGGCCGAAATCCGCCTCCGGCCAAAAGCCCTCCGGCAATCGCGTCCGGCCCTGGAGATGGAAAGCGAGTCCGAGACGCCGTGGTCCCGCCGCGCATTCCACCGTGACCGTGTCTCGCAGCGTCGCCGCCTCGATCGCCAGCTCCCTCTCGGCCCGCACGCCGGGACGGTACCTTGGTTGCGCGGCCCGCACCCGGGCCGGCGCGAACTCGAGCAACTCCCCACGGTCATGGCCCTCCTGACCCTCACCGTCGATCAGCGGCACGTTGTGCGCCAATCCGCGCGTGTAGTATCCGCGATGCAGCGGCGACCCGTAACCCACCGTGCCAGGATCATGCGTCACGGCCGCTTCGCCGATCGAGGCCGAGTAGTTCAACGCCTCCCGCTGGCTGTGGGACCGCGCGATCTGCCCGTAATGGATGAACACCTGCCACGATCCCGACCGCAGCATGGCCATGCGCGAGGATTCCAAGTGGACCGGCGTCACCTCGGGCAGCGAGACCGGCCGAGGAGGCGGCGACGGCGGGTCGAGCAGCGTGTTCCAGTCCCGCATCCGCCCCGCCTCCTCGAGCCCGAGGGTCGTCGGGAAAACCCGGTACAACCGGGCGAACAGTTCCACATCCGGCGCCCGCCCCGCGACGCGGCTGTCGGCGGGATTCGGCAGGCGCCCGTCCGGGAACCGCAGCGTCAGGGGCGCCACAAGCAGGTTCTGGGCGACGGCCAGCTCATGCGACAACTCGTCGGCGCGTCCGGCCAGCCCCGCCGCCAAGCCGAGGGAATGCAGCGCCTGCGCCACGTAGGCGTTGTAACCCAGCGACTGCTCGTACCAGAGGTAATCCGAGGTCACGCCTTCGGCCACCTGCCGTCGAACTCCCCACGGGCCGTCGATGGCGCCCCGCCAAAGCGCCTCGTCGCCGAGCACCAGCGCCACTTGCGCCACCGCGCAGCGCTGCCAGAGCGCGATGTTGTGCACCTGCTGCTGGGTGGAGTTCAGGGCCTTCACCTCGGGCTCGAGGAAATCGCGCCGCCAGGTCTCGCGCCGGTCCGCCGCGACGGTCTTCCCCAGCAGCCGAACCACTTCCGTGAACTTGATGAGATTCGTCGCCTCGGTGAGGGTCTGCCAGAACAAGCGCGCCGGGTGGCCGGGCCGCTGGGGTTCCCATTGGTCGAAATTCGCCGCGTAAAAATCCATCTGGCCCGCCGCCCAATCAAGGTACGCTTCATCACCGGTCAGCTGGAAGAGCTGCGCCGCCCGCACCATCGTCTCCACGTGCCGGGCCCGGAAGGTCACCACCCACCACGCGTGCAGCTTCGGGGTGATTTCGATGCGCGGGTCCGACGGGCTGGCGAAAAACTCCGTCTCCTCGTGCGGGATCGCATCGGTCCACGTCACCCGCGAACCATCCTTGGGGCTCACCCCGTCGTGCGACCACCCGGGCAGCCACTCCACTCGGTCGCGGTGCCGCACCATCCAGCGCCCCACCTCCTCGCGCTCGCGACGCAGCCAATCCGTCCAAACCGGATCCTCGCGCGTGCGGCGCCGCCCACCCGTCCAATCCTCGGTCGCCGCGCGCCACGGGTCGCCGAGTCTCGACGGCACCTTCAGCTCGGGAAAGCGGCGCTCGGGGTCCGGCTTGGGGAAGGTCCCCGCCGCCCAGGAACCCGCCGTCAAGGCGAGGAAGACAAGCGCGCGCACGAACATGCCGCGAAGCGAAGCGCGTCCGCGCGACGGTTCAACTCCCGAGCACGGCGTTCTCCCGCGGCGCTTCCGCCGCTCCGTGGCTTTGCCCGCTCCGCTCCGGAGCGACGACCGGAACCGATTCCAGACCTTGCCACCGCCCACGCCGGCGGCGATCTGGGTGCACCCCGATGAAATCCACGCCCCTTCGCCTGGTTGCGCTGCTCACCCTGCTCGCGGCCGCCGCACGCGCCGCGGACAACGCTTCGCCGTTCAACCGCGCCAACACGGTCGCGTGGTGCGTCGTACCGTTCGACGGCCTGAAACGCACCCCGGCCGCCCGGGCGGAAATGCTTCGCTCGCTCGGCCTGACCAAAGTCGCGTACGATTGGCGCGCCGAGCACGTGGCCCAGTTCGAGAGCGAGATTCTCGAGTACCGGCGCCACGGCCTCGAATTCTTCGCCTTCTGGAACACCCACGACGAGGCGTTCCGGCTGTTTCAGAAACACCACCTGCGCCCGCAGATCTGGCAGACCGCGCCCAGCCCGGACGGCGGCACCCAGGATGAACGCGTCGCCACCGCCGCCGCCCGGCTCCTGCCCGCCGTGAAACGCGCCCGGGAGATCGGTTCCCGCTTCGGCCTCTACAACCACGGCGGATGGGGCGGGGAGCCGGAGAACCTCGTCGCCGTCCGCGAGCACCTGCACCGTGTCCACGGCGCCGACCACGTTGGGATTGTGTACAACTTCCACCACGGCCACCCGCACGTCGATCGCCTCGCCGCGGCCCTTTCCGCCCTTAAGCCGCATCTGCTTTGTCTCAACCTCAACGGCATGATGCGCGACGGCGACCGCCGGGGCATGAAGATTTTTCCGTTGGGCCAGGGGGAACTCGATGTAGCCCTGCTGCGCGTCGTCGCCCAGTCCGGTTACCGCGGACCCGTCGGCATCATCGGCCACACGCAGGACGATGTGGAGCTGCGCCTCCGCGACAACCTCGAGGGTCTCGACTGGATCGCCGCGCAGATCGAGGGTCGCCCCGCAGGCCCGCGGCCGGTCGCCCGCGTGCCGCTGCAGCCGAAGATGCAGGCGCCCGCCGCGGGCAAGTGACGCCGCCCGAGTGGCAGCGCCGGCTCGCCAAAAACGCGGCGGCGGTTTTCCTGCGCGGTCGTGCACGAACTGCAGCTCATCGCCGCGGCTCTGACCCGGCCGGCGGCCACCCCGGCGGTGCTCGCGACGCTCGTCTCGGCCGCGGGGTCCTCGTACCGCCGCCCCGGCGCGCGGCTTCTGGTGCGCGCCGACGGCTCCCGCCTCGGCTCGGTGAGCGGCGGCTGCCTTGAAGAGGACGTCCTCGCGCGTGCCGAACGTGTCCGCGCATCCGGTGTGGCCGAAGCCGCGGTTTACGACACTACGGCCGAGAACGATCTCGTCTGGGGCGTGGGCCTGGGCTGCCACGGCGTGGTGCGCGTGCTGATCGAACCGGTGCCGACGCCGCCCGCCTGGGCCGCGGCCGTCGCGGCCGCCGCCGAACAACGCACCCGGGTGAAACTCGTCGTCACCCACGAGGGCGGTCCCCCTGCCGTTTGGGGCACGCGGCTCTTCGCCACCGGGGCGCCCCCCGAGACCACCGGTGTCCTCACGCAGGAATTCACCCCCCCGCCCTGCCTCGCGATCTTCGGGGCCGGCGACGACGCCATGCCGCTCGCGCGGCTCGCGCATGGCCTCGGCTGGCGCGTCGTCGTGGCCGACCCGCGCGCCGCGCTCAACACCGCCGATCGTTTCCCCGCGGCCGCGGCCCGGGAGACGGGCCCGGCGGCCACTTTGGTCGCGCGCGTGTTTGGTCCTCCGGCCAAGCCTTCACCCGCTGCCGACGGAGGACTCGCGGTCGTGATGACCCACCACTACGTCCACGACTTGCCCATCCTGCGGAATCTGCTGCCGCGCCGGCTCGCCTACATCGGCCTGCTCGGCCCGCGGAAGCGCGCGGAACGCATCCTTGCGGACCTGACCGCGGAAGGACGCGCGATCTCCGCGGAGGAACGCGCCCGTCTGCACGCGCCCGTCGGGCTCGACCTCGGCGCCGAGGCCCCCGCGGAGGTCGCGCACGCGATCGTCGCGGAAATCCTCGCGGTGCTGCGCGCCCGCGACGCGCGCCCGCTACGCTGGCGTGAGCGCCCCATCCACGCGGACTCCTGACCATGTCGCCGAACCCCGGTTCCCCCTCCGATCTCCACTGCGGCCTGGTGCTCCTCGCCGCCGGCGCCTCGCGGCGGATGGGTTCGCCGAAGCAGCTGATCGAGATCGACGGCCGGCCGCTGCTCGTGCGCGCGGTCGAGGCCGCGCTGGCGGCACCCGTGTGGCCGGTGGTGGTGGTGCTCGGCGCCAATGCGGCGGTCATTCGGCCAGCGATCGCTCCTTTGCCGGTGCTGGTCGTCGAGAACCCGGCTTGGGCCGAGGGCATGGCATCCTCGATCCGCGAGGGCATCGGCGCGCTTCGCCAGTTTTCCCGGGGACTCGACGCCGCGGTGCTCGCGCTTTGCGATCAACCGGGTTTTTCCGCCGCCACCGTGGAAAGCCTGCTGGCGGCGCATCGCGCGACCGGCCGAGGGATCGTGGCCGCGCGCTACGCCGGCCGCCTTGGCGCCCCGGCACTTTTCAGCCGCGGGCATTTTGCCGCGCTCACCGCCCTGACCGGCGAGGAGGGCGCCCGCGATCTGCTGAACGCCGACCCGGCGCGCGTCGCCGCCGTCGACCTCCCGGAACTCGCGCGCGACCTCGACACCCCCGCCGACCTCAAGGACTTCGCCGGCTGACACGACCCGGCTCGACCCGCGCAACCTCAGACGAGCGGCGCGGGTTTAGGCAGGCGGATGACGACGGTGCCGGCAATCTTGTCGTGCCAAGTTTGCTTGTCGGCGTCGAAGGCGGCCCAGAGGAAACCGAGCCCGAGCGGAGCGAGCGACAGGAAGCAGGCGAGAGCGCGCACGATCACCGTGGCCCAGTCCATCCCACGACCATCGGCCCGCGCGACCTGCAAACCGCACACGATGCCGCCCACGGTCGCACCCCGGAGCTTCCAGAGCACGGCGCCGTAAACGGCGAGCGCCAGGAGCAGGCCGCCCCCGCCGAAGCTCACACCGGCGCCGTGCGACCTCAGGTTGCCAAGCAGCGACAGCACCATCCCGACGAGCAGCACATCGATGGCGAGCGCGCCGAGCCGGCGCGTGAGGCGAGCCCGGGGCGCAGGCGAGACGGCAGGAAGCGGGGGCGGCGGAACGACGGGCGGCGACGCCGGTTCCGATGGGCGAACGGGGTCCGAAAGCCCGGGAGCAGTGACCGACGAAGAAGTTTCCGCCGGCGACGGCGCTGCCAGCGGAACGACTGGGGACGGCACCGGCGCTGCAGAAGGGTGCGGCGCGGAGGCGGCGGACGGAGGCAAAAGAGGCGCGGGCGAAACCGGCGCCCGGCCGCGTCGCGCGGTGCGCGCGAGCGTGGTCACGACCGCGCCCAGACCGAGCCAGCCGAGCAGCTTGAACACAAAGAGGCCAAGCACCGGCACGGTGTAGAGCACCAGGACCAGAAGTCCTCCCACCGTAACGGCGAGCACAGGCGCACCGGGACGATTTCCCCGGAGGCAAGCGCGTCCGAGCCAGAGGAGCACCGCGGCCTTGCCGAGCAGGGTCGCGGCGACGACGGCCAGTCCGAGGAACGGCACGACCAGCAGACCCACGACCGAAACAGAGAGCAGGACGAAAGCGACCGGAGTGAGGAAAACCGTGAGCAGGCTGCCGAGGACCGTGAGCCCCGGCCGCACGGCGAGCGTCTCGGCGCAGGCGTTCACGGTGCGCCGGAACACCAGTGTGATCAGGAGGTAAAACGCGAGAAACGCGACCGCGACGCCCCAAGCCCATATCACCGAAATGTCCCACGCCAGCGGCCGCGCGAGGAACAGGCAGCGCCGCGCCCATTCCACGAACCCGCCATCCGCGGAAAGCGCCCCCGTCAAACCGATGCCGACCTGGCTGCCCCTCACCACGGCGCCGGGCTCGCGCCGCAGGCTTCCGCCCAATCGCACCAAGTCGCCCTGGATGACCGCCTTGGGTCCGAGTTTCACGTCACCCAGTACGGCAACGACGTTGCCCCCCACCGGGCCGTTGATCTCGATCCCGCCCAGCACCGCGACGGCGTCACGACCGACGAGTCCGCTCGACTCGACCCGGCCCAGCACCCCGACCGCGCTGCCGAGCACCCTGCCTTCCTCCCCCACCACGGTGCGTCCGAGGATCGAGACCGCGTCCCGATCCACGGTGCCGTCGACCGTCAGGGTGCCACGCAAGGCGACGACCTCGCGCGTCCGCTCCCCGGCGGGAACGGCTTGGTCACCCAGCGGCGACCCCTGTTCGCGCCTCGCGCCGGCCTCCGCCTTGACGGCAACCGGCGCGGCAACATCCGCCGCGCTCAAACCCTGGAGCGCCACCGGCAGTAACAGCGCCGCGGAAAGAAGTCCGGAAATAATCTTCATGGATTTCATCTTCTAAAAATCGCTCCCTCAGCGCCTCAACCGCGCGTTCGCAAAAGCCGGTAAGCGGCAAAACCCAGTCCGACCACGCCGGCATACCAGCAGGCCAAGACCGCCAGCGCCACATACCACCAGGATCCAGGCAGCGAGCTCCCCAACAGGGCCATCGCGCCACCAGCCGCCTCCACCGTCGCCCGTAGCGCGTCCCAGAGCGCGGTCCACCCGCCGGGGACGAGTGCACGCGCCAGATCCGCCGTGTCCCGCCCCGCCCCTCCCACCATGAGCATCAACCCGGCGGCGACCGCCGTCAGTGCCGGGAACGCCAACCACCGCAGCGGCGCCGGCCAGGACGCGAATCCCTGAACCCGCGCCAGAGGCGTGTTCCCCTCGGAGATCGCCGCCAGGACGCGGCCCTCCAGCGTCAACGGGGCACGCCGCGTCGGCAGACCGGCCACGACGCCGGAGATCAAACGCTCCAGTTTCAGTTCCGACGATTCGGTTCGGTGGTCATTCATGATCCGGAATCCTCAAAGTCTCGCGGGCTCCGGGGTCGGCGACGAGCAACCGCGCCAACGCCGCCCGGCCGCGCAGCATGTCGGTCTTGATCTTCGGCAGGGAGGCCTCGAGCCGCCGCGCGATCTCCTCGTAGGACATCTCCTCGAAATGAAACAGGACCAGCGGCACCCGCTGGTGCTCCGGCAGCCGCGCCAGCGCGGCGTCGACCACCCGCCGTCGTTCGTGGGCGTCGACGTCGCCCAACAGATCGTCCGCCGCCGGAAAAGCCGCCTCGGGAACCTCGCTCCCGTCGTGGTCCCCGTCGCGGCGGAACTCGGAGAAGAACCGCCAGCGGCGGCGGTAACGCGTGACGTGATTGAGCGCGAGGTTAGTGGCCACGGTCTTGAGCCAGCCGCCCACCGCGGGGCTGGCCGACAAGCGGTCGAAATCACGGTAGGCCCGCAGGAAAACCTCCTGCGCGATGTCCTCCGCCTGCGCGTCGTTGGCCGTGATCCGCACCGCCGTCGAGAAAACCATGTCCTGGTAGCTGCGCATGAAGACAGTGAAATTCGCCGCACGGGTCACACCGGTCGGGGGAGTTTGCACGTTAAGATCGTCATTCATGCGCAAAACACGGCTGGCGCCCGAAAGTCGCGGAATTCTCAGCGCGGGCGAATCCCCGCGGCGAGCGAATCCCCGGCCGGGTCCGCGGCACGTGACGTATTGCGAGCCCGCCGCGCGCGGCCGGTTTTCCCTTGAGCCGCGACGGAGCGGGCCGCACAAACTCCCCACCGACCCTCGCCCGCGGCCAGTCTGTCACGCGGAGGAAGCGTGCAGCCGGCGACGCGGAAAGGGCCGGTCGCCGACGCCCCCATGAAACGTTCCGAAGCCAAGCCTGCGTTGCCCGCCTGGATCTTCATCGTGACCGACCTCGCGCTGATCGGCGCGGGAGCCGTGATCGCCCTGCGCTCGGAAGAGCCGCTCACGGCCGGGGCCGTCATCGCCACCGTCGCCTGCGTGAGCCTTGGCGCGGTGGTGGGGCTGATCCCGCTGGTGGCGCGCTACGAGCGGCAGAAGAACGAGCTGCTCGACGAGCGTCAGCGGACGCTCGAGGGCATGGCCCAGACCCTCGCGGCCGCCGCCGAGCAGATCAGCATCGCCACGGGCAGCCTGCACCAGATCAACGAGACGGCGCAGCGGAATCTCCAGCAGGCGGCCCAGTTGCCGCAGAGGCTGCAGGACAAGGTGGTCCAGCTGCAGGATCAGGTCGCCGCCATCCGTCTGGGCGACACCGAAAAACTGGAAACGGCGGCGGCACGCCTGGCAAAGGCTGCCGCGGAACTGGCGAAGCAGGAATCCGCCTCCCACCAGCAAGCCACCGCCGCCCAAGCCACCCTGGCGAAGCTGGCGGATGGCGCCGAGGGCATTGCCCGCGCCCAAGCCGCCGCGGTCGCCGCGCTGGAGGCCAAGCTGGCGGAACTCGAGGCCAAGTTGAAGGCCTCCGGCAACCGGTCGCGGGTTTCCGCCGCCGCTCCGATCGCACCGCCGCCCGCACCCGCGACCGAGACGCCCGCCGCCACGGAACCGATCACCGCTCCCGCGCCCGAAGCGACCCCGCCCGACACCCAGACGACGGCCGAAGCCACCATTTCCACTCCCGCGAGCGAACCCGCCCCAACGAGCACGGAAGCGATCGCCGTGCCGACGCAAGGCGCGACACCCGTGTCGGCCGAAACTCCCGTTCCCACCGCCCCCAAGCGCCCGCGCAAGCCACGTCCGAAGGAAGCTCCGGCGGCGCCCGCAGAGCAGCAACCCATCCCGGAAGCCGCGATCGCAGCCGCCACCACCATCGTTACCACCGGCGAAATCGAGCTTCCAAAACCCACCGAGGTCCCGGCTCCCGCCGCTCCGGAACCGACACCTGCGACGCCAGCGCTCGAACCCGCCGCCAAGACCGAGGCCTCACCTTCACCCGCACCTGCCGCGCCTGACGCGGCCCCCGGGGCCGCCTCTCCAGCGCCGGTTGTTGCCCCCGCCGTCGATACACCCGCTCCGGATACACCGGCAAAAGCCCCTGCTCCCGAGCCGGAAGCTGGTGCACCCGCCGCCGAACCCGCCCCTCGAAAGCGCGCCCCACGGAAGGCCCAGCCGGATCCGGAACCGTCCCTGGATTTGCCCTTGGAAGATACCGGCGGCACGCCCGTCCCCGGTGCCATCGAACGCACCCTTTCATCGGACGGCGCCACCCGGTTGATCGCCACGTCCTACATCGGCATCGGCAACCGTCTTTTCATCCGCGGTGAAGGACCGGGACTCAGCTGGGACAAAGGCTTGCCGCTGCAATTCGTCTCAATCGGCAAGTGGCGCTGGGAGACCAACGAGGCCGACGCCCCCGTGCGATTCAAGCTCTTGAAGAACGACGAGCAGGAATGCTCCGCGCTCGGCGAGAAGATTCTCGAGCCAGGGCACCTGCACGAGCTGTCAGCCCAATTCTAGGCCCGCGTCGCGGCCGCCAGTGCCTGGTCGCGATCAGTAATGCGGCGGACGCTCGGGGTCCGAACCTGAATCCCCGGCGACTTCGCCGGAAGCGCCCAGCGACGTCCGCTCGCGCCAGGCCCGAACCTCGCGGCGGAGCGCCGCAAGTTCATCCGCAAGTTCGAGCATGACCTTGTCCTGAGCCGTCACGTGGTGCTCGAGGAAGGCGATCTTCTCCTCAAGCCTCTGGATGCTTTCGTGCAACGGGCGGCGCGGGGTTGGGCTCGGACTTCAGCTCCTCAAGCTGCGGCAGCACCACTCCCTTGTAGCAATCGGGGCAGACGGAGTGGCTGAAGTCGCTGCCGGTGCGTTCGCTGATATAGGCCTCGATTTGCTGCCAGTAGTTGCCGTCGTCCCTGATCTTCTTGCAGTACGAGCAAATCGGGAGGAGCTCCTCCAATTGGCGCACCTGCGTGGTGTAACGCAGGATTCGCTCCGCCACCCTCAGGCGCATCCAAAGCTCGGGGAAATCGAGCGGCTTGCTGAGAAAATCATCCACGCCTGCGTCGGCCGCCTCATTCTGGTTGGCCGCGGTGGCGTCACGGGCCGTGAGCAGGATAAAATACACGTAGTCCGCGTCGTCCTGGCGACGAACCCGCCGGCAAAGCTCCAGGCCGTCCACCCCCGGCATAGTCCAGTCACTCACCACGACACGAAACGGATCCCGTTGCAGCGCCTCCCATGCAGCCTCGCCGGACTCAGCAATGACCACCTCGTGGCCCAGCTTGCGCAAGGCGGCCTGGAGGACAGTCCGGGAAACCGCATCGTCTTCAACGGCGAGGATCTTCAATTCCATGGCAGGATGCGAGGCTGGCCGGCACCCGCGCAACGTCCAAATCAGCACTCCACGCGGGAATAAAATCCCCATCCGCCCCGAGTCTGTTCACGCGGGTCTCCCGACCGCCGGAGGCGGCTCTCCCATCCGCGCCAACTGGACATGCGTGGTGAAGACCGCGGAGCGAGTCGGCGACGGCAGCACGAACTTCGCTGCCTCCGGGGAATCCGGGCCATCCGTGGTTCAAACCCCGGCGGCATTCGGAACCGCCTTCGGCCGTATTATCCGCGGCAGGATCCGAGGCTGCCGCCTCAGCTACAGCAGCGCCGGCCTCATCCGCGGCCGTTCGTGTCCTATGCTTGGGAATCGCGGCTCTTCTGAAACTTCCCGTCGTGCACACCGCCCTACCCCTCTCACTCGCTCTCCTCACTCCCAGCGCGCCGAGGCCTGAGGACGATTCGGCCGCGGCGGAACCGCGCCCGGGCCCTTCCCGGTGCAACCCTCGCAGGCGCGATTCCGGCCATGCGTGGTTGAAATCATTCGAATCGATCAGGGACGCACGGACTCGACGAAGACGATTTTGCCGCCGGCAACCTTCATGATCGCCGCCTCCTTCAGCGCGTCCCGACGCGCGTCCAGGGTCGTCGCTCCTGTCGCGCCGGGGAAATCACGCGTGACCGCCAGCGCGCCCCGCAAGGCCTTTGCCTCCGTGGAGCCCGCGCGCCGGATGCCATCCGCCACCAGCGCGACCGCGTCGTACGACAGCGCCGCGAGTCCGTTGGGGGCCTCGCCATGCCGCGCACGGTACGCTTCCACCAAGCGACGCGAGGCGGGCGACGCGCTCTCCGGGGAAAAATGCGTCGAGTAATGGACGCCCTCGAGCGCCTCGCCCCCGATCTCCAGCAACTGGGGAGCCTCGAAGCCGTCACCACCCAGCAGGGTCGCGGTGAGACCGAGTTCGCGCGCCTGCCGCGCCACCAGGCCGGCCGCCACGTAGTAACCGGGGAGGAAGATCGCGTCGGCGCGCGCCGCGCGAATCGCGGTGAGCTGCGCGCGGAAATCGGTGTCGGCCCCGGAATACCGCTGGGTCGCCACCACCTCGCCGCCAAGCGACGCGAACACCCGGGAAAAACTCTCCGCCAGCCCCGTCGAGTACGGCGAACCCGCGTCGATCAGCAGCGCCGCGCGTTTCGTCCCGAGCCGTTTTCGGGCGAAGGAAGCCAGCACCTCGCCTTGGAACGGATCGATGAAGCACACTCGGAAAATCGCGTCCCCCACCGCGGTCACCTTCGGGCTCGTCGAGGCGGGAGTGACCAGCGGCACACCGGCCGCCTGCGCGACGGGCGCGGCCTCAAGGGTTCGGGCCGACGAGCATTCGCCGACCAGCGCGACCACGCGGTCGCGGGTGATAAGCTTCTTGGCGGCGGTGGCGGACTCCCCGGCGAGCGAACGGTTGTCCTCCACCACCAACTCGAGCCGGCGGCCCAGCACACCGCCAGCCGCGTTCACCTGCTCAACCGCGAGGCGCGCGCCGCGCAACGAAGCCTCGCCGAAGGAGGCGTCGCGACCGGTGATGGACATGAACAGGCCGATCCGGACGGGCTCGGCGCCACGCAGAGCACCCGCCGCGACGATCAGGGCCGCGCAAAACCAAGGGAGGATTCTCATGCCAACACCAAAGCAGGGCGGAAGGTTCGGCCGCGAGCCCGCAGTGGTCCCTGCCTCGCCGGGCCGCCGGAAAACTCCTTTGCGCCGCGAAGGGTCGCGCGTTCCATGCAGGTTCATGCGCGCGACCGCCTCCTTTTTTTTCCCGCTGTTCCTGATTTCCCTGGTCGCCGCTCTCTCCGGCTGCGGACGCCGCGAGACCCCCGTCACTGAGGGAATTCGCACCCGCACGCTGCTGGTCGGCAACAGCGCGGAGCCGGCCGACCTCGACCCGCACCTCGCGGAGGCGTACACGGACCAAATTCTGCTCGTCGCACTCCACGAGGGGCTGACCGTGCTCGACGAGCGCACCTCGCGCCCGCTGCCGGGCGTGGCGGAGTCGTGGGAGACGTCGGCGGACGGCCTGACGTGGACGTTCCGGCTGCGGGCGGGCGCCCGCTGGTCGAACGGCGATACTGTGACCGCGCACGACTTTGTCTTCTCATTCCGGCGCCTGCTGAGCCCCGCGCTGGGCGCCTCGCTCTCCTACATGTTCTGGCCGGTGCGGGGCGCCGAGGATTTCAACGCCGGGAAACTCGCCGACTTCGCGGCGGTCGGGGTGTCGGCCCCCGACGACCGCACGCTGCGGCTGGAACTCACGCGTCCGGTGCCGCACCTCGCGGCGCTGGCCGCGCACTCGTCATGGTTGCCGGTCCACCGACCGACGCTGGAGAAATTCGATTCCGTGGCGAAACGCGGCGGCGCGTGGACCCGCCCGGGCAATCATGTCGGCAACGGACCCTTCACCCTCATGGAGTGGCGGCCGAACGCGCGGCTCGTGGTGGCGCGCAATCCGCAGCACCGCGAGAACGCCGCCAACCGCCTTGAGCGCGTGGTGTTCCTGCCGGTCGAGAAAGCGGAGGTGGAGGAGCTGAATTTCCGCGCCGGCCAGATGCACCTCACGTTCGCAGTCCCCGCATCCAAGGTGGAAACGTACCGGCGGGAGTCACCCCAGACGCTGCGGGTCGATCCGCTGCTGAACGTCACCTATATGAACTTCAACGTCACGCGTCCGCCGCTGGACAACCCGAAGGTGCGGCGGGCGCTGGCGCTGGCGATCGACCGCGAAGCGATCTCCCGCGCGGTATTTCAGGGCACCCGTGCCGCGGCTTCGTCGTTCACCCCGCCGGATTGCGGCGGCTACAACGCCCGCGCGCGGATCACCACCGACGTCGACGCGGCCCGAGCGTTGCTCGCCGAGGCGGGCTTCCCGGCGGGCCGCGGCCTGCCGGTATTCCCCGTGCAGGTCCAGAACGACAGCACGTATCCTCGGATCATGGAGGCGATCCAGGCCATGTGGCTGAAGGAGCTGGGGGTGCGGAGCACGATCGAGCCCTTCGAGCAGAAGACGTGGGTGCAGAACCAACAGTCGAAGCAGCACGTCATCGGCCTGATGGGCTGGACCGGCGACTACCCGGATCCGCTCACTTTCCTCGGTCTCTTCCGCGGCGACGGCGGCAACAACTGGACCGGCTGGGCCAGCGCCGCCTACGACCAGTTGATCACGGAAACCGAGCGCACGGCGGACGCCGCGCAACGGCTCGAGCTGTTCCAGCGCGCCGAGGCGCTGCTGCTGCAGGAGGTACCGGTCACTCCGCTCGTCTTTGGGAGCCGGACCTACCTTATTCATCCCTCGGTCCGCGGTTGGGAACCCTCGCCGCTCGGACTTCACCGTTTCCAATTGATCGAACTCCGTGACTGAACGCCCCGCCTGGAGCTTGCCGAGAACGCGGCCGGAACGCACGGTTCCGCTCATGATCGCCCGCCCGCTGTTACTCGCCGTCGCGCTGCTTGCCGCCGCGCGCGCACCGGCAGCCGGCGCGGAGTTCGTGCGCATCTGGCCTGCGTGGCAGGAGGCTTCGGCATTCGACCGGATCGGGGAGTACTTCGGCACGGCCGAGCCCGGCGCCGGAACGACGGTCCTGCGGACGAGCCCGGGGACGAGAGAAGGGTATTACTTTCTGAGCCGCGTGCGCACCGTCTCCCCGGCGAACGGAGCGCGCTTCGAGTTGCAGGTGATTCGCCCGGATGCACCGACCCCGGTGACGTTCCAGTTCCGCGCCAACGTGCCCGCGGGCGAAACCGCGTTTCAGCTCGGGCTCACCGGAACGGCCTGGCCGGGTGGAAGTCGCGCGAATCCGGTCGCCTGGAAAATCTCCTTTTTCGACGGCAACGGCCGGCTCCTCGCCGAGCACAAGAGCTTCCTGTGGGAAAAGCCGGCGCCGTGACCCCTTGGAGCGATTGGCGGCCGGTCGCGGGCCTGACCGCTCCGATGCGCGCCGACGTCATCGGTGAATTGCTCGACGGCGGGCAGGCGTTCCGGTGGAACGCGTGCGACGACGGCTCATGGCTCGGCGTTTGGTCGGGCAACGTTGCGCGCGTGCGCGCGGGTCAGGGCGGGCGGCTCGAGTGGTGCGCGCCCGTGCCGTTGGCGGCGGAGACCGGCGAGGCGCTCGAACCTTACCTCGCGACCGGTACGGACTTCACGGCGCTGACGGACGCATTGCCCTGGCGAAGCGATCCGCACCTGGCCGGCGCATTGGCGGCTTTTCCCGGGTTGCGGATCCTGCGCCAGCCGCTCGGCGAAACCCTGCTCGGCTTCATGTGCAGCGCCATGAAGCAGATCGTGCAGATCAAACGCATGCTCGAGCTTCTAGCGGAAAGGCACGGCGCGCCGCTGGCCGTCGTCGAGTTGCCGGGCAACGCCACGCCCGTGAGCCTGCACCGGCTTCCCACCTGGACCGAGCTGGCGCGGATCCCCGAACGTGATCTGCGCGCGTGCCTGCTCGGTTTCCGGGCGCGGCACATCGCCGCAGCCGCGCGTTTTCTCGCGGAGCGTCCAGGCTGGATCGAGGAAACGGAGGCGCTGCCGCACACGGCCGCCCAGGAACGCCTGAGGGGGCTGCCCGGCGTGGGAGAGAAGATCGCCGACTGCGCACTGCTGTTCGGAGCGGGCCGGCTGGAGGCGTTTCCCGTGGACGTGTGGATTCTGCGCGCGCTCGCCGGACGCTACGGGCTGGGGGGCTGGAAACCCGAGCAGGTCGCGCGCTTCGGTCGGGCGCACTTCGGCGCCGCCGCGGGATTCGCCCAACAGTTCCTGTTCGCCTGGGAACGCCGTGCCGCGCGAGTTGAGCGTTGAGCGGGCACGCCAGCACGCCGAGCCTCCGAGCCGTGTCCGAGCCCGTCGCCACCTCCGTCCTGCTCACACCCGCCCTGTGGGAGGCGCTCGGGCTGACGCTGCGCCTCGCGACGACGACGACGCTTGTGCTGGCGGTGATCGGACTGCCGCTCGCGCATTGGTTGAACCGCACACGCTGGCGGATCGCGCCCGCGATCGAAACGCTTGTCGCGCTGCCGGTGGTGCTCCCGCCAACGGTGATCGGCTTCTACCTGCTGGTGGCATTCTCGCCGCAACATCCGCCCGGCACCTGGTGGCGGGAGCTCACCGGGGCGCCGCTCTCGTTTTCGTTCACCGGCCTCGTGATCGCATCGGTTTTCTACTCGCTCCCGTTCGCGGTGCAGCCGTTTCAGGCGGCGCTGCGGGGCGTGTCCCCGGAGTTGCTCGAGGCAGGCCGCGCGCTCGGCGCTTCGCCGCTGCGCGTTTTTCTACGGCTCCACGCGCCGCTGGCGTGGCGCGGGATCGCCGCCGGCCTGACGCTGGGCTTCGCGCACACGCTCGGGGAGTTCGGTGTGGTGTTGATGATCGGAGGCTCCGTGCCCGGTGTTACCCGGGTCGCGAGCATCGCGCTGTACGACGAGGTGCAGGCGCTCAATTACCCGCAGGCCCATGCGTTCGCCGCCACGTTGCTCGTCATCTCTTTCGTCCTGCTGCTCACGGTTACCCTGCTCCAACGCCGCCGATGAGGTTGTCCACCGTCCTGTTTCTTTTTGCGCTCCTCGCGTGCACGCTGCGCGCGGACATAACCGTCGAGGCGATCCCCAATCCGGCCGGCCCGGGCGCCAGCGGAGGATCCCTCGCGGTTTCGCCCGACGGTAGGGTTTGGCTGACGTGGATTGAACCGGTCCCCGGAGGTCACGTCCTGCGGTTCGCCACCCGCGGACCGGAGCAGCAAAGTTGGAGCGAGGCGCGGACGATCGCGCAGGGGCCGGACTGGTTTGTGAATTGGGCCGACTTTCCCGCGCTGACAGCCGGGGAAGACGGTCGCGCTACTGTGGTCTGGTTCGTGAACAACCCCGTTTCCGCCGCCAGCGCCGGCGCGCACCCCGGGCACGGGCACGGCTACCACGCGAGGATCAGCCGCACCGCCGACGGAGGCCGCACGTGGAGCACGCCGGAACGGCTGACGCGCGAGAGCGAATCGGTGGAGTTCGTCTCGCTTGCCACCCTGCCGGACGGCCGCGTGCTGGCAGCGTGGCTCGATGGGCGAGGCAAGCACCGCCCCGGTGACGCGCAGCGCCTTTATGCACGGATCCTGGGTGATTCCGCGCTGGACACGCTTGTCGATCCGTCGGTTTGCGATTGCTGCCAGACGACCTTGACCACGTTTCCCGATGGCTCGGCGCTGGTCGCGTATCGTGGGCGCACCGCGGATGAAATCCGGGACATCCGCGTCGCGCGCTTCGACGGTGTGAAGTGGGAGGCGCCGCGACCACTGGGAGTCGATGGATGGAAAATCAGCGCCTGCCCGGTGAACGGTCCGCAACTGGCGAACATCGGCGGCCAAACCGGGGTGGTTTGGTTCACGGCGGCGGATGCCGACCCGCGCGTGCTGGCGAGCTTCTCGACCGACGCCGGCGGAAGTTTCGTGGCGCCGCTGCGATTGGATGAAGTCAAGCCGGCCGGTCGCGTCGCGACGACGCTCCTGCGCAACGGCTCGCTGCTGGCAACGTGGGTCGACGCTGAGGGCGCCATCCGGCTCCGGCGCGTGAATCCGGATTTTGCGGCGGGCGAGCCGGTCGTGCTCTCCGCCGCGGGCAACGCGCGCGCCCGGGGTTTTCCGCGCTTGGTGGTTGCGCGCGACTATACGGGCGGAAAGACCAAGGCGGAATTGTTGTTGGTGTTCACTGCCGAGACCGCGCCGGCGCTTCGCACGCTACGTGTGGAAATCCCCGAGGGTGAATTGCTGGAAGAGGAAAAGAGCTGCGAATGCGCGCCTCCGGCCGAGGACCTGCGCGGCTTCGCGGTCCGTGGCCTTACCCAAGGCCCGGGCGCACTAACGGGCACCGTCAAACTGCAGCTCAACGCCCTTCCGGGAGTGATGCGGGCCGGCAGCGTCGAAATGGCCGTCGAACCCGCGCTGGTCGCGCTCGCGGCCCAACCAGACCGCGAATTCATCGGCCAGATAGAGCGCAGCCGCGGCGGCTGGCGTCTGATCGCATTCAAACCCGTCGCACGCCCCGCCCCCAAGGGGTCAGGGCGTTAGGTGTTGAAACGGGCCTCTCGCCAGCGAGCCACACAAACGGTCCGGATCTCATAAGTCGTTCCATAAAAGCTACATGAAATATTTGTAAGCTTAACCCGCAGGGACGGATTCGCGTTCCACTAAACATTTAACGCCCTGACCCCTTCGAAGGCGGCTACAGAGGGTCAGGGCGTTGGGCGTTTAAATCGCCCTGCTTCTAAAACGTTCAACGCCCTGACCCCTTTGCGCGGAGCAAAAACGCTCTTCCCGCTCCTTCCGGATTCGGTTCACTTGGAGTTCATGCGCATCCTGATCTCCGGTGTCTGCGGCTTTGTGGGCGGCACGCTCGCACGGGCGCTCGGCGCGGCGGGACATCAGGTGGCCGGGTTCGACAACTTCATCCGTCCCGGGAGCGAGACGAACCGCGAGGAGTTGAAACGGCTAGGGGTGAAGCTGTTCCACGCCGATCTGCGCGCGGCGAGCGACCTCGATGCGCTGCCGCCGGCGGACTGGGTTATCGACGCCGCCGCCAACCCGAGCGTGCTGGCTGGGGTCGACGGTCGCACCAGCTCACGGCAGCTCGTGGAGCACAACCTCGGCGGCACCGTGAACGTGCTGGAGTACTGCAAGCACCACCGCGCTGGCTTCATTCTGCTAAGCACCAGTCGCGTCTACTCGATCCCCGCCCTGGCGGAACTGCCCATGGGTGTGCGCAACAACGCCTTCGCTCCTGTGGCGGAGGCGTCGGCGCGAGGACTCGCGCCCGGGGGCATCACCGAGGAGTTTCCCACCGGCGCCCCAATCTCACTTTACGGGGCCACGAAGCTCGCGAGCGAGGTACTTGCGCTCGAGTACGGCGAAACATTCGGCCTCCCGGTGTTCGTCAACCGCTGCGGCGTGCTGGCCGGCGCGGGTCAGTTCGGTCGCCCCGATCAAGGCATCTTCGCCTACTGGATCAATTCGTGGCTGCAGCGCCGCCCCCTGCGCTACCTCGGCTTCGGGGGCCACGGGTATCAGGTGCGCGACTGCCTGCATCCGCGCGATCTCATACCGGTGCTCACGCGCCAGATGGCGGCTCCCAAGGTGGGACCGGGCGACCGCCTCGCGAATTTCTCCGGTGGCGCCGCCTCAGCGAGGTCGCTGCGCCAACTCAGCGACTGGTGCTCCACCCATCTCGGACCGCATGAGGTTGGCGTGGACGGGACGCCCCGGCCTTTCGACATCCCCTGGATCGTGCTGGATCACGCCAAGGCCACGCGCCTGTGGAATTGGCAGCCGGCGATTTCGACCGAGGCCATCCTGACCGAGATCGCCGACCACGCCCGCTGTCATACGCGTTGGCTGGAGACCTCAGCCCCCCTGTGACCCGCGAAAAGATGCCAGGCGGCCCTCTCACCCTGCTCTCCGTCGTGATCCCCGCACGCGACGAGGAGGAGTCCCTGCCCCCGACCCTCGCCAGCCTCACCGCGCATCTAGAGCGTGAAGGCGTGCCGCACGAGATCGTGGTGGTGGACGACGGCAGCCGCGACCGCACGTGGGAGGTCCTGCAGGAACTAAAGGCCCGCCACCCCGCGCTGGCTCCCACGCGTAACGAAAGTGGCACGCACGGTTTCGGCCGCGCCGTCGTCTGGGGAATTGACCACAGCCGCGGCGACGCCGTCGTGGTGATGATGGCCGACGCGTCCGACTCACCCCAGGACGCCGTGACCTACTGGCGGCTGCTCAACCAAGGTTACGACTGCGCGTTCGGGAGTCGCTTCGTGTCCGGCGGCAGCGTGCACGACTATCCCAGGGTGAAACTTCTGGTTAACCGCCTCGCGAATCTACTCGTGCGGATCGGCTTCAACATCCCGCTCAACGACACCACGAACGCCTTCAAGGCCTACCGTCGCACGGTGATCGACGGCTGCCGCCCGTTCCTCGCGCCGCACTTCAACCTCACCGTCGAGATCCCGCTCAAAGCGATCGTCCGAGGCTATTCCTACGCGATCACCCCGATCTCGTGGCGCAACCGCCGGCACGGGGTCGCCAAGCTCAAGATCAAGGAGATGGGCAGCCGCTATTTCTTCATCTGCGCCTACGTCTGGTTGGAAAAGTATTTCAGCCGCGGGGACTACCGGAGGAAGTGAGCCGAACGGGCGGGAAATCGACCTTGTCGGTTCCCGCGCCAAAAGGTTGCCTCCGCCACCAGCCGCACGCGCGACCATGAACATCCTCCCCTGCCCGCTCGAGGGCCCCCTCATCATCGAACCCAAGGTTTTCGGTGACCCGCGCGGGTTCTTCGTCGAGTCATACAATCGCACCCGCTACCGGCAGGCGGGGATCGCGCTGGAATTCATGCAGGATAATTTCTCCTTCTCCTGCCGCCACACCCTGCGGGGCATGCACGCGCAAAACCCCAATCCCCAGGGCAAGCTGGTCTCGGTCTGGCAAGGGGAGGTCTGGGACGTGGTCGTCGACCTCCGCCGCGCCTCGCCGACGTTCGGCAAATGGTTTGGCGTGACCCTCTCCGCCGAAAACAAGCGGCAGTTCTGGGTGCCTCCCGGGTTCGCGCACGGGTTTGTCGTCACCAGCGAAAACGCGCTCTTCCACTACAAGTGCACGGACTTGTACGCGCCCAAGGATGAAATCGGCTTCCGCTGGGACGACCCCGACGTCGGCATCGCCTGGCCGACCACGCAGCCGCTCCTGTCTGCCCGCGACACCCAGTCACCGCTCCTGCGCGATCTTCCGCGCGAGAAACTCTTCTAGGGCGCCGCTCCTCCGCGCATGAAAAACATCCTGCTTTTCGGCAAAGTCGGCCAGGTCGGCTGGGAACTTCGCCGCACCCTCGCGCCGCTGGCGCGCGTCACGTGTGTTGACTACCCGGACGTCGACTTCACCCGCCCCGACTCGGTCCGCGAAGCGATCACCGCCGCCGCGCCCGATGTCATCATCAACGCCGCCGCCTACACCGCGGTCGACAAGGCCGAGTCCGAACTCGCCCTCGCCACCAAGATCAACGCGGATGCCCCGGGTATCATGGCCGAGGAAGCGAGAAAACGCGGGGCCCTGCTGGTGCATTACTCGACGGACTACGTCTTCGACGGCACCAAGACGACGCCGTACGTCGAGACCGACGATCCGAACCCGCTCGGCGCCTACGCCCACACCAAGCACGCGGGGGACGAGGCGATCCGCGCCGCCGGCTGCGACCACCTGATCTTCCGCCTGTGCTGGGTATACGGCGCGCGCGGCGCCAACTTCATGCTCACGATGCAGCGGCTGGCCCGGGAGCGGGAGAAGCTCCGGGTCGTCGCCGACCAGGTCGGCTGCCCCACATGGTCGCGGATGATCGCGGAGACGACCGCCCAGGCGCTCCTGCAAGTACGCCAACCCGACGATGCCCGCCGCCTCAGCGGCACTTACCACCTGTGCTCGTCCGGTCAGACCAGCTGGCACGGTTTCGCGAAGGCGATCATCGATTTGATGCCGCCAGAGACGCGCAAATGCCGCGAGGTCGAGGCGATTACCTCCGCCGAATACCCCACGCCGACCAAGCGCCCGGCCTACTCCGTGATGGCGGCCGCCAAACTCGAGCGTGCCTTCGGGCTTCGTCTCCCCGACTGGCACGAGAGCCTGAAGCAGGTCGTCGAGGCCTGAGGCCGTGCGATTCCCGGAAAATACGGATGAATTCGACGAGGTGGAGTCACCGACTGAAGGATACGATCCTTTGACACAGAGTTCACAGAGAGTCGCTCCGAGGCCACGGAGCATGGGGTGTAGCCGCGGCTGACGCCGCGGACCTTTCCTAAGGTGTTACCCATGTCCTGATCGCGCCCCACGCCCCTCTTTCTCTCCCCCTCTCCCTCTCTTTCACCCTCACTTTCCCTATCCCTTCTAAAAATGAACCTCCTCGTCACCGGCGGCTGCGGCTTCATCGGTTCCAACTTCATCCGGCAGCGGCTGCTGGAAAAAGGTCCCGGCGCCGCGGCCAAGGTCGTCAACCTCGACGCCCTCACTTACGCGGGAAACCCCGCCAACCTCGCCGACCTCGCGGGTGACCCGCGCTACGTCTTCGCCCACGGCGGGATCGGTGACACCGAGCTGGTGTCGCGCCTGCTGGCCGAGCACGCGATCGACGCCGTGGTGAACTTCGCCGCGGAGTCACACGTGGACCGCTCGATTGATTCGCCGGAGCCGTTCGTGCAGACCAACGTCGTCGGCACCTTGCGCCTGCTCAACGCCGCGCGCGTGCACTGGGCGAAGCTGCCCGAACCGCGCAAGGCGGCCTTCCGTTTCCTGCACGTCTCGACCGACGAGGTCTACGGCACGCTCGCGCCGGACGACCCCGCCTTCACCGAGGAAACGCCCTTCGCGCCGAACTCCCCCTACGCGGCGTCCAAGGCCGCCAGCGACCACCTCGTGCGCGCCTACCAGCACACCTACAAGCTGCCCACGCTCACGACCAACTGCTCGAACAACTACGGCCCGTACCACTTCCCCGAGAAGCTGATCCCGCTGATGATCCTCAACGCCCTCGAGGGAAAAGGCCTGCCGGTTTACGGAGACGGCATGCAGGTGCGCGACTGGCTCTACGTGGAGGACCACGCCGCCGCCATCTGGCTGGTGCTCCAGAAAGGTCGCGTCGGCGAGACCTACAACGTCGGCGGCCTGAACGAGAAACCGAACATCGAGATCGTACGCGCGATCTGCGCGCTGCTCGACCGCAAGTCGCCCCGCGCCGACGGCAAATCCTACACCACGCAGATCATCTACGTCGCCGATCGCCCCGGCCACGACCGCCGCTACGCGATCAACTGCGAGAAGCTCCAGCGCGAGCTCGGCTGGTCCCCGCGCGAGTCCTTCGCCACCGGCATCGAGAAGACGGTCGAATGGTATCTCACGCACCGTAGTTGGGCGGCGGAGATCACCGCCACGCGTTACGCGCGTGAAAGGCTAGGGGCTAAAGGGTGATGGCGATGGGCGATCGGCGATAGGCGATGGGAACGGGCTTCCAAAATCTGCAGGTCTGGAAAGATGCGATGGCGCTCACGGTCGAGACCTACAAGGCGACCGACCGCCTGCGCGACCCGGCACTGCGCGACCAGATACGCCGCGCGGCAGTGAGCGTCCCCTCGAACATCGCGGAGGGAGACGAACGTGACACGGATCGCGATTCCGTCCGTTTCTTCTATATCGCAAAGGGATCTTTGGCCGAACTTCGGACCCAGCTGGAAATCGCCCAAGAGGTAGGTCTTCTGCCCGCGGAACGCGTCCACAGTATTCAGCAGCAAGCAATCGTCGTCGGCCGTCGACTTGGCGCCCTGATCAAAGCCAGATCCGCAACCTATGAACGTTGACCCATCGCCCAAAGCCCATCGCCTATCGCCTGCCCGCAAGGGCATCATCCTCGCCGGCGGCTCCGGCACGCGGCTGTACCCGCTCACCATCGCGGTCTCGAAGCAGCTCATGCCGGTGTACGACAAGCCGATGGTCTACTACCCGCTGTCGGTGCTGATGCTCTCCGGGATCCGCGAGATTCTCATCATTTCCACGCCGACCGACCTGCCGCTTTTCCGCAAGCTGCTGGGCGACGGAGCCAACCTCGGCGTGAAGTTCACCTACGCCGAGCAACCCAGCCCCGACGGGCTCGCGCAGGCGTTCCACATCGCCGAGGACGTGGGCTTCCTGAAAAACGAACCGGCCGCCTTGGTGCTCGGCGACAACCTTTTTTACGGCCACGACCTGGTGAAGTCCCTTGAGCGCGCCACCGCACGCACCTCCGGCGCCACCATCTTCGGCTACCATGTGGCGGATCCGAAGAGCTACGGTGTGGTGGAATTCGCGACCGACGGACGCGTGCTTTCCCTCGAGGAAAAACCCGCCCAGCCGAAGTCCAACTACGCCATCCCGGGAATTTATTACTACGACTCCGACGTCGTCGCGTTCTCCCGGCGCCTGAAGCCGTCGAAACGCGGCGAGCTGGAGATCACCGACCTCAACCGCCTGTACCTCGAGGCCGGAAAACTGCACGTCGAGGTTCTGGGGCGCGGCACCGCGTGGCTCGACACCGGCACGCACGACTCGCTCCTCGAGGCCGGGCAGTTCGTCTCGGTCATCGAGAACCGCCAGGGCCTGAAGATCGCCTGCCTCGAGGAGATCGCGTGGCGCCAGGGTTGGATCGACCGCGCCGGGCTCGAGGCCAACATCGCCCGTCTCGGAAAATCCTCGTACGGCGCCTACCTCCGCCGCATCGCCGCCGAGAAGTGAGCGCCCGCGGAAGACCGAGAATAAGGGATTGAGCGGCCCCCGTTTTCACGGGGATGCTCCTGCCGCCCCGGGCGATGCCGTCCTCCCCGTCCCACACCACCTCTGAGCGCGCCGGATCTTCCCCGCGGCTGAGCGTGGTCGTGCCGTTGTTCGACTGCCTCGCGCTCACCCGCGCGATGCTGGATAGCCTGCGCTCCACTCTGCCGGCGGCCGTGACGCACGAAATCATACTTGTGGATGACGGCAGCTCCGACGGCACCCGCGAATGGCTGCGAACCGCCCGTGAGCTGCAGTCCGCGCCCTTCCGTGTGCTTTTCAACGAGCGCAACCTCGGATTCGCGGGCGCCAACAACCGCGCCGCCGCCCTTGCCCGTGGGGAGGTGCTCGCGCTGCTCAACAACGACCTCGTTCTCCTACCGGGCTGGCTTGAACCCATGCTGTCGGCGTTGGATCGCCTCGGGGATCGCGCCGGGCTCGTGGGCAACGTGCAAAGGGACGCCCGCACGGGTGCGACCGACCACGCGGGACTCGAGCTGACCCCTGCTGCCAAACCGGTCCACACGCGGCAAACGCCAGGGCGGTTCGCACGGCTGCTTCAGCCGGTCCGGCCGGTGGCCGCGGTGACCGGGGCTTGCCTGCTCATACGGCGATCGCTCTGGCAGGAACTCGGCGGCTTCGACGAAGGCTACGTCAACGGCGGCGAGGACATCGACCTCGGCTACCGCGCCCGCGCGACCGGACGTGTGAACGTCGTCGCGCTGCGCAGCGTGGTTCGCCACCACGTGAGCTCCGCACCGGGCAGAAAGGCCCGCGACGAGCAGAATTCCTTCCGTCTCGCGCAAAGGTGGGAACGCGAGCTCACCGCCGACGCGTGGCGTCCGTGGTGCCGCGAGTTTCTCCAATCCTCGTTCAGCAGTCCGCGCGAGCGCGAGTACCGCGTGGTGTTCACGTCGCTCGCCTACCTCGCGGGACTGCGCCGCGAACCGCCGCCGGAGGCGACGCGCGGGGTGGCGGAGGGTATGGCCCGCGAACTGGCGCGGTGGCGCGCGATGTTCCCTAGCTGACCCGGCCCGCAGCGTCCGAGGCGACGACCTCGCGCACGACGGACTGCGGCCGCTGGTTCACGGCGATGAACATGCGGCCGAGATACTCCCCGATCAGGCCGAGCATCACGAGCTGCGTACCGGAGAAGATGAGAATGCAGGACATCGTCCAACCCCAGCCGTACTCCGGGCCAATGCCACTGTACCAGAGCCAGGCGATCGTCCCGAGCGCCACCATACCCGCAGCAGCAACGACCAGCCCGAGCACCGTCGCGACCCGCAGGGGCAGCAGGGAAAAATTCACCCAAGCGCTTAGCCAGAGCCGGATGAGTTTGCCCAGCGTGTAGGTGCTGCGGCCCGCCTTTCGCTCCTCGTGGCGCACGGCGATCGAGCCGATGCGCTGCGTCACCTGCAGGATAAGGCCGTCGATGTAGGGATAAGGCCCGGCGTAGCCGATCACCTGCCGCGCGACGAACGCGCTCACGCAGCGGAAACTGGAGAGGTAGAAGCCCGCCGGCTTATCGAGAGCCCAATCGGTCATCCGATTGGTGAACCAGCTGCCGAGATTACGCCACGCCTCATGGCGCTTCTCCTCGTAGTGCCCGTAAACGACATCCAGGCCGGCGGCTTTCGCCTCCCGCCAGAGCCGCAGCGCCTCGGCGGGCGGGTTTTGCCCGTCGTCGTCCAGATTCACGATGTATGCGCCCCGCGCGTGCCGCCAGCCGGTCAGCACGGCGTTGTGCTCGCCGTAGTTGCGCGCGTGCTCGATCAGCGTGACCGGCACCCGCGCCGTCCGCACGAGTTCCCGCGCCGCGCGACTCGTCTCCTCCCCGCTGCCATCGTGCACCAGGATGATCTCGTGCCCGCCCTCGACGGTGAAACCCTCGATCTCGCGCACCACCGCGCCGATCGTCTCGGCGCTGCGGTAAAGAGGGATGACAAAGCTCAGGGCGGGGCCGGGCATCGACGGGATTAGTCGCCCAAGCCCTGTGGCGGGGCAAGACCCCGTTTCCAACGTCACCGACAGGAGCTATCCCCGCCGCGCCGATCAAATATAGTGGCCGAGCTCCCGGCGGTAATACGCGACCGTCCGCTCCAGCGCGGTGCGCAGATCGGTCCGCGGCTTCCAGCCGAGCCGCCGCGAAATCAGGCGGCCGTCCGCGAAGTAGTCCCCGATGTCGATCCGCCGGCGGTCCGCCGGAAACTCGCGCACGACAAACGATCCGCCGCGATTGATCTCCACCAGCAGCTCGGCGAGGCGCTGCAACGTCACGCGCGGAGGTCCGCCCAAATTGAAGACCTGCCCCACCGCCTCCGGTTTCGCCGCCGCCAGCAGAAAAGCCTCCACCGCATCATCCACGTAGGTGAAGTCGCGTAGCTGCTCCCCACCCCAAACCTCGAAGGGTTCGCCTTCCACCAGCCGCCGCACCCACACCCCGACGAACGTCTGGCGGGCGTCCTTAATCCGCATGCGCGGCCCGATGGTGTTGGTGAGGCGCAACGCCGTCGCCGCGATCCCGTGCACCCGCGAGTACAGGAGGTGGAACGCCTCACCGGCCATCTTGTTGATGCCGTTCACGTCCACCGGCCGCAGGGGATGCCGCTCGTCGACCGGCAGGTAATCGGGACGGCCGTAGATCTGCCGCGTGCTGGCGAACACGATGCGGATGCCCGGATTGTGCAGCCGGCAGGCCTCGAGAATCGCCAGCTGTGCGCGGCAGTTGATGTCGAGGTCGGTCTGCGGGTCCGTCATCGAATCCATGTGGCTCGTCTGCCCCGCAAGGTTGAAAAGAAAGTCCTGCCCGCGCACGAGGTCCGGCAGCCGCGGCCAGTCGCGCACATCGGCGACGTGCACTTTAACGCGGGCGGCGATGCCCGCGAGGTTGCGGCGGTTCCCGCCGTACTCCGGGACCAGGCTGTCGACGATCGAGACGCGCGCCCCGAGGCCCACGAGGGTACGCGCCAGGTTCGAGCCGATGAAACCGAGGCCGCCCGTGATCAGGACGCGCCGGCCCGCGAACACGCGGCGGAGGTTCAGGCGGGCGGACATCGGCGGGCAGAAAACACGTCGCGCCGCGGTGGCGTCAATTCCCGCCTACCTGGACGCGCAGCTGATAGACGCAAAGCGCCACCTGACGCGGGTCCGCCGCCGAGGCGCGTGCGGCCGGCTCGAGCGAGCGCAGGGTCCAGCGCGAGACACCCGGCGGCAGCGTGACCGGACCGAGGATGAACTTGGTACGCGCCTCGCCCACCATGAAGGTTGCCCCCGTCCGACGACCGGCAGGGTTGAGTAACTCGACCTCACGGGCGCCAAAACCGCGCGCGTCGCCGACGAAACGAACCTCAAGGGGCTCGCCGCGCGGATTCTCAATCTCCAACACCGCGGCGCGATCCGTCCATTCCCACTGTTCACTCCCGTCCGGCGTACGCTCCAGCCCGTGCCAGCCGGCCGAGGGCATGACCCGCAGCCCGTGCGGACCCGCGGCGCTGATCAGCGTGAAGCGTGGCGAGAGCCGCTGCCATCCGGGGAACTCCGGGGCAGCCCCGACCACTCCGCTTTCCAGACTCCAGTCGCCGCGCAACGGGGTGTCGCGCCGCGCCTCATAAGTGTGGGTCGCGAAATACTGCTCCTTGCGCAGCAGGAAGACGTTCGCCCAGAGGCGCGTCCACATATCGGGCACCAGCAGGTTCACGCCCCGCACCTCATCCATCGCCTCGACGCGCAGTAGCGCGACGACCTCCGGATCGAACCGCAAAGGCGCACGGCTGAGGCGCACCATGAAGAAACCCGCCGCGGCGAGGTTGCCGGCGACCACGACGACAGCCGTCGCCGCCACCAGCAGCCATTCGTGGAGCCGCCGGCTGCGCCGCAGAGTCACCCACCAGCAGCAGGCCGGCAGTAGCACCGGGAAAAACACCGCGAAGAGCTTATAGGCGTCGTAGCTGGCGTTGGTGCCGAGCCACGCGCCGCGCGCCTGCAGGAACCCGTAGCCCAGCAACACGGGCACCGAAAGCGCCACGGCAACCCAGCCAGCCGGACGGGGCCCCGTCGCCGAGCGCAAATGCGCCCAGACCAACAGGCCGACCAACAACGCCGACAGCGCCCAACGGAGTGGAGCCCAAGGCAACGGTTCGAGATCCGGTGCGAGCACGAGTCCGAACCAGCCTTCGGCGGTGAACGCCGGCACCGGCCAGCCGAAATCGTACGTCCGGAGCAGCGAGAGTCGCTCCGCTAGTCCCGCCAAGCGTTCCGCGAAAACCAACCCGGCCGGAACCAGCGGAACCAGCATCGCCGCGAGCCAGCCGCCGAAACGTGCCCAACGCGCACCGCGCAGCGCGAGGCCGCCCGCATAGGCCACCGCCGGCACCAGACACACCAGCAGAAAGAAGTTATAGCTGCCGAGAATCAGCGCGTAGGCGGTCGCCAACACCGGGGCGAAGGCCAGCGCGCGGGTGGGCGTGAGCCGTCCGCGCCAGAGCGCGACCCCCGCCCAGGTGAGCAATGCCGCCGCCTGCGCCGCCAGCAATTGCCCCGGCGCCACATGCGCGACCGCATACCAGAGCACCGGGCTCACCGCGGCGATACCCGCCAGCACCAGCGCGACGACGCCGCTGTAACCGAGCAACGCGCGCGAAATCCAGAACACCAGCGGCACCACCGCGGCCAGCGCCAGCGCGGTCACCAGCGTTGCCAGTTCGTGCGGCACGAAACCGAGCACCGATCCGTTCAAAGCAATCAACGCTGACGGCGTGAAATGATTCAGCCGCAGCCAATAGTCGGGAAAGTTGTCCACCGACATCACCTGCACGACTTCCGTCAGTCCGAGGAAACCCGTTCGGTCGCCTCGCGAGAATTCCTGCAACACGCGCGCGCCGGCCGCGTAGTCCGCCGCGTCACAGCTTCCCAGCGACACCGTGGTCGGAATTCCCCCGGAGAACGCCAGCGGAAGGGTCAGGAGGAAGAGGCTCGCCGCCGAAGTGACCAAAACCAGTCCGAGGCGTGCGAGGTCGACTCGGATCCGGCACGCTCCCACCCGCGCGACCCCTGCAGCCAGGAGCAGAAGCGGAACCGCAAGGCTCCACTTCCCGTAGGCGTCGGTGCCGCGGAGGTTCGCCCACGCCCCCGCCCACACGACGACAGACTGGAGCGTCAGGCCCGCGGGCAGCGCCAGCACCGGCCAGAACCGCCGCCAGGGCCGCGGCATGGCCAGCATCGCCGCGCCGGCTCCCCACAGAAAGACGTGGAGCAGAAGCGCGCCGGAGGCCGCAAGCGCCATCATGACCGCACCGCGCCGTCCGACGCCGCGGGCTTCCGCGCCACGCCGAACACCGACGTGCCCCAGGCCCAGACGCCCCCGAGTTCAAGCCAAGCGTGCTCGACCGCCATCAGCGCGCCGAAGGCCGTGTCGATGATCCGCGGATAGTCCTTCACATCGCTGGTGTCGGCCGGTGTGCGGAAGAGTTTCCGCTTCGCCCAGACGACCGGGAAAGGCAGGGCGTTCCAATGCGTGGTGCGCGTCCCCCCGAAACCGGCGCCCCGCAGCAGTGCCGCCACCTCGGGCCGCGTGTAGCGGTGCTTCGTCTGGCACGAATCGTCATGATATGACCACATCCAGCGGTAGGCTGGCACGTTGATCACGACCACCCCGCCCGGCCGGAGCACCCTCATAAACTCCGCGGCGGCCACCTCCGGGTTCTCCACCTGGCAAACGACGTCGGCCGAAACAACCGCGTCAAAGCTGGCGTCAGCGAACGGCAGCGCGGTGATCGACGCCTCGCGGATGTCGGTGCCAGCGCCGCAACGCCGCCGCGCCAGCTCGCAGGCGAGCGGCATGAAGTCGATGCCCGCGAAGCCCCAAGAGGGGTTGGCCTCGCGGAGCCGCAGGATGAGACCGCCGGTGCCGCACCCGGCGTCGAGCACGTCACCACCCCCCGGCCGCGTCCGCGCGAGCTCGCGCGCCACGTGGGTGTGCAGCGACCGGAAGTACCACATCCGGTCCTCCACCTCCGCGAGCTTGAGGTATTCGTCGGCGTTCAAGCGCGGAAAGGCGCGGGGTTCACTTGTTGGTCCAGCCGCGGTAGCCCGCGATGTTGTCGCGCGTGATCAGCGAGACCGCCACCAGCACGCGGCCTTCGGGCGCCGGCCGGCCCTGGAGGATACCGAAGCCGACTTCGACCGCCTTGCCCGCCATGGAGAACGGATCCTGCGCGGCGGACGCGGCGAACGCGTTCTTCTCGTCCCGCAGCGCCTTCTCCGCGTCGGGCGCGCCGTCGACGGCCGCCACGATCACGTTCTCGCGCCGCGCCTGGCGGAGCGCCAGCGCCGCGCCGAGGCCGGAGGGATCGTTGATGGCGAAAACGGCGTCGATCTGCGGATGCGCGGTCAAAAGGTCGGTCATCACATTCATGCCGCCCTGCCGGTTGCCGCCTGCATTCTGATCCCGCGAAAGCAGCCGGATGCCGGAAGTCGCGCGGAACACCGCCTCGGCGCCGGCCACGCGGTCGGACACGGCGGAGACCGGCGGGCCGTTGATGATCACCACGCTGCCTTTGCCGTTGAGCCGATTCACCAGATATTCGGCCGCCACGCGCCCCGCCTGCACGTTGTCCGACATCACCGTGGCATTCACCCCGCCCTCGGCGGCGACATCGACCGCCACCACGACGATCCCGGCGGCCCGCGCCTTCCGCACCGCGGGCGCGATGCCCTTGGTGTCGGCGGCATTGAGCACGATCAGGTCGACCTTAGCCGCGATGAAGTCCTCCATCTGGTTCGTCTGCTGGTTCAGATCGTAGCCCGAGGAGACGGCCGTGACCTTCACGCCCGCGCCGCCGAGCTCGCGCGCCTTGGCCTCCGCACCCTTCGCGATCTGCACGAAGAATGGATTGCCGAGATCACCCACGGTGATCGCGACCGAGCGCAGCGGTTGCGCGGCCGATATGGACAACGCGCCGAGCAGGAGAGGTGCTAGAAACCGGAGCAGGGACGGGGTATTCATGGGAAAATCAACGCGGCGCCGCGGCACGCGGGGCCTTGGCGCCCTTGGATTTGGTGGCGCCGTCACCCGTGCGCGCGGGCGGACCGAAATACGGCATGCGATCCCATCCATCATAGGCGGGGTCGACGCGCGGGTCGCCGGTCTCGCGCATCCAGCGCTGCACGCGCTCGCGCAACTCCCGGCGCGTTTCGCCGTACGCGGCGTCCGCGGCGATGTTACGCACCTGGTGCGGGTCGGTCCGCAGGTCGTAAAGCTCCTCGGGAGGACGGCGCTCCAGTGTCAGCGCACGATACGGTGCGAGATCCGGCCGGGCGGCCCCGCCGACCAGCAGGTCCTTCAGCGGAGAGAGATCGACATCACCGAAAGCACCGACCGAGTGATAGAGCGCGGGATCGCCCGCAGGCCAGCGGTCGGGACGAAGGTTCCAAAGGTAAAGGAAGTCCTTCGTGCGGATTCCGCGCACCGGATAGCTGAGGTCGCCGCGGCGCACGTTCGCGTGGCGCTCGCGCTCGACGAAGACGGCGTCGCGTCGCACCGAGTCTTCGCGGCCGAGGATCAGACCGGCGATGCTTCGCCCGGTCACGTGCGGCTCGACCGGTAGACCCGCGAGCTCGACGAACGTCGGCGCCAGGTCGGTAAGGCTCACGAATTCGTCGCGCACGCTTCCCGCCGCGAGCCGGCGTCCCCAGCGCACCGCGAACGGCACCCGTGTGCCGGTGTCGTAGCAGTTGGCGAGGCCGCGCGGCATCTGCCACCCGTTGTCGCTCGTGTAGACGACGACGGTGTCGTCGAGCAGGCCAAGCTTCTCGAGCCGGGCGATATCCTCACCCACCGCCCGGTCCATGGTACGCACGCTGGCGTAATAAGCCATGAGCGCGGAGCGGGTGACGGGATCGTCGGGAAACTGGGGCGGCACCCTGAGTTTCGCGGCGTCAAGCCCCTGCCAACCCGCCGGATCGTAACGCCAGCGGTGACGCGCGGTGTCGGTGTTGCCGATCCAGAAGAAGAAAGGCCGCCGCGGATCCCGCTGCTTGAGAAAGGCCTCGAAGCTGGCGTGTTCGGCGCCGACCGGATTGTCGGGCCAGCCGAAGTCCTTGTGATTGCCGGGACCCCAACCCTTGCCGGTCATGCCCACCTCGTAACCGCCCTCGCGCAACAGGTCGGTGAAGACCCGGTGACCGCGGTCGAACTTGCTCCACAAGCTCGCGGCGTCGGCCAGTTGGTGCGCGGCACGCCCGGTAAGTAGACTGGAGCGCGCCGGGGAACAGGATGGCACCGGACAGAACGTGTGGTTGAAAACGACGCCCTCCCGCGCGATGCGGTCGAAGACGGGTGTCTGCGCCAGCGGGTCGCCCAGCGCCGCGGCGTGCGGCCAGCCCCAATTATCGGCCAGGACGAAGAGAATGTTCGGGCGCCGGACCTCTCCCGCCGGGGCGGCCGCGAACGCGGAACCAGGCGCTGAAAGGAGGAGCAGAAGGAGGACGCGTAAGGTGCGCATCGGGGCTGCGGCGAAAGTGGCGACAACCCCCCTCGCCTCAAGCCGCGAAAAGGGCGGATTCCCAACAGCACCGGCAATTGCGCGAGCTCACCACGGAGACACGGAGGCGCGGGGAGAGTCAGGGCCTGCGAGTCTTCCGCGCCTCTTCGCGGCCATCCCTGGAGTTGGCCGAGAAAAGGCTCACGTTTCGCAACAGATGCCGTGGGGTCGCCCCCCGACACCATTCGCCGAATCCACGGTCAAGACCCCGACACCGGCGGAAATTCAGACGCTGATCGAACCATCGCGGTGGCCGCGGAGTCGATCGAGGGATGGATGCCCGCGGCGACGGCCGCGAAGATGGCTGCGCCGAGACACGCGGGCTCGGCGACCGGCGACCGCACCACGCTGGCGCCGATGGCCTCGGCTTTCAGGCGCAACCACAGGTCGCTGCGCGCCCCGCCGCCGGTCGCGGCGATCCGCGAAACCCGGCGCGAATCCGTCACCTGCGCGACCAGACCGGCCTGGGTGCGCGCCACCGCCGTGAGGATTTCCAAAACGCCGGCCTCAACCGCATCCGGATTTCCATTCCTCCGGGCCCGGTCCGCGGCGGCGAGCAACTCCTCGAGCGTTTTTCCGGGCGCGACGCGACGCTGGTAATTCTCCAGCTTCCCGGCACCGTCCGCGTCGAACGCCAATCGGTAAAAGCGGCGGCCATCGGTGTGGGGGCCATGATAGCAACCCGGAACTGGCTCGATCCGGTCCACCAGCGCCAGCGCCGCCAGCACCGTTCCCGTGGAGATACTCACCTCGGCGAGCGAACCCAGGCCCGCGCCCACCGCCGCCGCGTGGTGGTCGATCGCGCCGACCGCGAACGGAATCCCCTCCGGCAGGCCGAGCCGCGCGTTCGCGGTCGAGCCGGTCCGGCTGCAGGGGGAGCCCGGGGCGAGGAGGCGGGAAAACTTCGCGCCATCGAGACCCAACGTCGCGAAAGCCTCCGGCCACCATCCATGCGTCCGCAGATCCTGCAGGCCCAGAAATGCCGCCGTGCTGGCGTCACCCGCGCGTTCACCCGTGAGCAGGAAAGTAAGGTAGTCGGATATAGTCATCATCCGCGCCGCGCGCGCCCAGATCTCCGGCCGCTCGCGCCGGAACCAACGCAGTTTCGGCACCGCCGACTCCGCCCCGAATCCGGCGTGGCCCACGCGTTGGTGAAACTCCGGCGACACGCCGAAGGCCGCGACTTCCGGTTCGATCGGCGCCCCGCGGGTGTCGGTCCAAAGCACCAGCGGGGTCAGCGGCCGCTCGCCCTCGTCCAGGAGCAGGAACGTCGTCGCCTGCGACGAGTAGGAGATTCCCGCGATGTCGCGGGCGTGCGCCCCGGCCGCACGCAGGGCCTCGTCGAGACCTTGACGAAACAGGGCAATGAACCGATCGACCGGCAATTCCACCCGGCCCGGGGCCGGAGTGTCGGTAATGACCCGCACGCGGCCCAAGCCCCGGAGCTCCCCGTTGGGCGAGAAGAGCCCGACCTTGAAATAGGAGGTTCCCAAATCGAGGCCGAGCAGCAGACGCATGACGGAGGCGCTAGCCCCGGCCCTCGAGCAAGGCGAGCGTGGTCTCGACGAAACGAGGGCCGTTCTCGGGTCCGAAAACGGCGTTCGTCGCCTCGTACACCCCGCGGGCCTCGGCCTCCGGGGTCACGATGTAGCCCTGGAGCTCGCCGTTGGCCATGGTCAGGACAAACGCGGACGGAACTCTCAGGCGAACCTCGACGGCGTACTCCACGAAGAACTCCCCAGGCCATCCGACGAAGCGCCACGGACCGATCGCGATCACCTGCACCTCCGCGGGAACGCATTTCCGAAGAGCCTCGGCCAACCGGCCGTCGAGCGCGGCCCGTGACAGTTCCGCCGTCTCCTCGGCGCCGAACCAATCGCACTCGGCGGTGCGAACCGTCTGCCGAGGGGCGCCGGCGGCGCGCAGTTCCTCGAAGCGGGCGCGGGCCACACGCTCGGCGGCGACGGCTTCCTCGGGGGACGGGAAACGCCGCGGCTCGAGGTCGAGGAAACGACGCGTCGCGGAGACCGGCAGCGCACTCGAGAAAGCGATACCCGGCACCACGGCCGCGATGGCCCGTCCAAGGTTCTCCCCGAGCCGCCGGGCCTCCGCAAAGGTGTTGGCGCGCGCGATGTGGCGCGGACTCTGGTTGCCCGAAGCACCGCTGTGGAAAAGCACCGGACAATCGCCGGGCAAAACCCCTCCTTGCAGGAAGGCGCGCGTGAAATGCGGGAAGTCCCCGCTGATCAGCGTGGAGTCCTCGTGCAGGACCGTCGGGTGCATGGCGTAGGCCACCATGCAGGCGATCGGACGTCCGCCGGTCCGAGCGCGGACCATGAGGACCGGCACCTCGGGATCGGCGGGGCCGGCGGGATCATGGCGGTTGGTCCCGACCCCGTCGGCCCAGGACACAGCGAGCCCGGCCTCGGCGGGGACGGCGGCGCGCACGGCGGCGACGGCGGCGGCAACCATCCGCTCGCCGACGAGGCGAAGGTACGCGCGATCGGTGCGCGGAACCACCGGGTCGGCGGCGTTGCTGACGTAGTCGACCGTCACGGGTCCCGAATGCGTGTGGGTCGCCGTGATCATGACCGCCTCCTCGGGCACACCGGCCTCGGCGGCGATGCGTCGACGCACCTCGCCGGCGAGCTTGCGGCCGACGAAGATCAGGTCGTTGGCGAGAAACACCGCGCGCCCCCCGGCGCACTCCAGATAGAGCGCCGAGCATTGCAGGCGGTCATGGACGCCGGTGCTCAGGCGCGGGACGTGCGGATAACCGAACAGGAAGACCGCACCCTCCGGTGTGAGGTCCGTGACGGCGGCGCCGGCCCGCAGGCCCGCGTCATCCCCGCTTCCGGCGCTCGGTTGGTTCATGCTCGCGGAACGTGCCCGGGGTCGTCGTCCGCGCAATGTTAAATTATGTTCATACTAACACAGCTTTGACATTTCTTACCACGGGCGGAATATCGCGGGCTCCCGTGAAGCACCTCCCCTCCTCGGCCCGCCAGAGCCAGATCCGCCGCCGCCTTGCGGAGCGGCCCGGTGTGACCGTGGCCGCGCTGGCGCGGGAGTTCGGCGTGAGCGGCATGACGGTGCGGCGCGACCTGGCCAACCTCGAGGCGCGCTCGGAGGTGCGGCGCACCCACGGCGGCGCGGTGCTGGCCGAGCGCATGATCCTCGAGTTTGACTACCGCGAGCGCCGCGAGGCCAACCGCGCGGCGAAACGTGCCATCGCCGCCGCCGCCCGCCGGCTCGTGCGGCCGGGCCAGACGCTGATCCTCGACAACGGCACCACCACCCTCGAGCTCGCCGCGCTGCTGCGCGACGGCCGTGACCTCACCGTCATCACGCCCAGCCTCGCCGTGGCCTCTGAGCTGCAGCACGCGCCCGGCGTGGAGGTCGTGCTACTCGGCGGCGTCATCCGGCGGGGCAGCCCCGATCTCACCGGGCCCGTGACCGAGCGCTCGCTCGAGTTGTTCTCGGCCGACCTCGCCTTCCAGGGGGCCGATGGCATCGGCCTCGACGGCTCGCTTTACAATTCCGACCTCCGCCTCGCGCAGGTGGACCGTCTCATTCGTCGGGTCGCCCGCGCGTGTTGCATCCTGGCCGACCACACCAAGATCGGCCGCACGGCCCTCGCCCGCTCGGGCAACCTGAGCGATGCCGGCACGTTCATCACCGACGCCGGCGCGCCACCCGCCGCGTTACGGCGCTTTGCACGTCTCGGCCTTAAGGTGGTCGTGGCCCGCGCCTGAAAATTTCCCGTCATGAGCACCCCTGCCTCCTCCGTAACCTCCACCCTCGAATGGGCCAAAGTCGATCTCCGCCGCGTGCCGCACGTGCCGGTGCCGCCGCCCGGACCGCTGTCGCGTGACCAGCACGCCCGCTGCACCAAGTTCTTCAAGGGACTAAGCAGCCAGGTGAAGCTGTTCCCGGTGGCGTTCGAGTCGGGCGCGGGCTGCGTGCTCCGCGACGTCGACGGCAACGAGTACATCGACTTCTCTTCCGGTATCTACGTGACGACGCTCGGGCACTGCCACCCGAAGATCACCGAGGCGGTGGCGAAGGCCGCCGGTCAGCTGATGAACGCGCACGACTTCACGACGCCGGTGAAGACGAAGCTGGTGGAGAAGCTGGCGTCGATCCTCCCGGGCGATCTCAACGGCTTCCAGTTCTACGACTCGGGCACGGTCGCGGTGGAGGCGGGCGTCCGCGTCCTCCGCGCCGCGACCGGCAAGCACGAGACGGTCTCGTGCTTCTACGATTACCACGGCAAGACCTATGGTGCGGTTTCGCTCGGCCACATCCGCTCCCACGTCTACGGCGCGGTGCGCGCGCCCGGCGCGCACATGGTCCCGCGTCCCGATACCTACCGGCCGATGTGGAAGAAGGCCGACGGCACCATCGACACCGACCAGTACCTCGCTTTCTACGACCAATATCTCGACAAGGCGACCGTCGGCGCGGTGGCCGGCTTCGTGCTCGAGCCGATTCAAGGCTGGGGCGGATCGATCATGCCGCCCGACGATTTCTTCCCGAAGCTGCGCAAGTTCTGCGACGCGCGGAAGCTGCTGCTGATGGTGGACGAGGTCCTGACAAGCTGGGGCCGCACCGGAAAGTGGCTCTGCACGGAGCACTGGGGCGTGGTCCCCGACGTGGTCACGATCGGCAAGGGCTTCGGCAATGGATTCCCGGTCACCTGCGTGGCGGTGCGCGAGCCCTACAAGGAGAGTTTCGAGGCCGTCTCCGCCTCCAGCAGCTACGGCGGAAATCCGATGGCGTGCGCCGCGGCGCTCGCCTCCACCGAGGTGATCGAGGAGGAACAACTGTTGGATCACGCCGCGCACCTCGGCGAGGTCGCCCTGCGCCGCATGGAGCGCATGAAGGCCGAGCACCGGATCGTCGGCGACGTGCGGGCCAAGGGCTGCCTGATGGGCATCGAGCTCGTGAAGGACCGCGCGACCAAGGAGCCCTTCGACCAGGCCGGCACGCTCGTCTACCAAAAGGCGTTCCGGAAGGGCCTCGCGTGGATTCCCGCCGGCCACATCCTCCGCATGAGCCCGCCGATCGTGATGGACGAGGCCACTCTCCTCAAGGGCCTCGACCTCATCGACGAGGCAATCGGCGAAACCGCCAAGGAGCTCGGATACTGAGCAGGATGGCCCACGGAACACACGGAAACGTGACGCGACCTAGCGAGGTGGGCATATCCGAAGCCGACGCCTTGGATCGGACTTTAAGCTTGTCGGATGGAGTTTCCGGACCGCTCCGCGGGAGGCTCAACCACGGATAAACACGGATGAAAACGGATCAGGAGTGCATCGCTTGCTGCAGCCGGGGTCCGGTGACCCCGACTACAGACGAACCGCATTTATCCGTGTCCATTCGTGTCCATCCGTGGTTATCCCCTCGCGAAGCCGTTTGGAAACGACTCACGACCTTGAGGCTGTTCCTGCTGGTCGAAGCTTCGGTTGGCACGTAGCCGCGCTGCACCTTCCGCGGGCGAAAAAATTCCGCCTATCCCCTTCATGAAAACCATCCGTCTCGGCCTCGTCGGCACCGGCCTCATGGGTCGTGAGATCGCCAGCGCGGTCGCGCGCTGGTGTCACCTTGAGGACACCGGCGTGCGACCGGTCATCACGGCGCTCTGCGGCCGCACGCTGCCACCGGCGCGCGTCGCTTGGTTCCGCGAGCATTTCCCGTCAATCCACCTCGTGACCGCCGACCACCGCGAACTGGCCGCGAGCGCCGACGTGGACGCTGTTTATTGCGCGGTGCCGCATCACCTGCACGCGGGAATGTACACTGACGTGTTGCGCGCCGGGAAACACCTGCTCGGCGAGAAGCCGTTCGGCATCGATCAGGCCGCCAACACCGCGATCCTCGCGGCGATCCGCGAACGCCCTGACTTGCTTGTGCGCTGCTCGTCGGAGTTCCCGTTCTTCCCCGCGGTCCAGCGCATCTTCGCGCTCGCGGAGAGCGGCGCCTTCGGGCGAGTCATCGAGGTCAACACCGGCTTCCTGCACTCGAGCGACCTTGATCCCGCCAAGCCGATCAACTGGAAGCGCACGCGCGCCGCCAATGGCGACTACGGCGTGATGGGCGATCTCGGCATGCACGTGTGCCACGTGCCTTTCCGCCTCGGCTGGAAACCGCGCAACGTCCGGGCCGTCCTCTCGAACATCGTGACCGAGCGTCCGGACGGCAAAGGCGGTCGTGCACCCTGCGACACGTGGGACAACGCCACGCTGCTTTGCGAGGCCGAGGACCGGGAGGGAGGGCGCTTCCCATGGACGCTCCGTACCCAGCGCATCGCGCCCGGCCAGAAGAACACCTGGTACGTCGAGATCGCCGGCACCAAGGCTTCCGCGCGCTTCTCGACCAAGAACCCCAAGCGGCTCGAACTGCTCACCTACGCGGGGGGCGAGCAGGCCTGGCAGGAGATCGACGTCGGCTACGCGGGCGCCTTCAAGGCGGTGTCGGGCGAGATCTTCGAGTTTGGCTTCACCGACGCCATGCAGCAAATGACGGCCGCCTACCTGCACGAGCTCGCCCACGGGCGGCCGCTGCGGCCCTCGGCGGGCTGCGTGACACCGGAGGAAACGGCGCTCAGCCACCGGCTCTTCACCGCCGCCCTTCGCTCGCAAGAGCTCGGCACGATGGAGCAGGTCTGACGCGAAGCTGCGGGGCGCCGGTACCCATGAGAATCTTGCCAAAGAAAAACCCCTGTCCGGCATAGTCCTTCGCCATCCCGATGTCCGCCCTGCTCATACAAAACGTCCGTCTCGTCCGCCCGGGTCTCGACATCGCCACGGGCGAGGTCCTGGTGCGCGGCGGCCGGATCGTGGCGGCCGGGGATGTGCCGCGACCCGGGGCGGCGACGGCCACGGAACGCGTCGACGGCGGCGGGCGGCTGCTGACTCCCGGGCTGATCGACGTGCACACGCACGGCGTCATGCGGAGCCTATACGAGAACGACCCCGCGGGACCGGACGGCCTGCGAAGCGCGGCGCGGGAGCTCGCGCGTTTTGGTGTCACCTCGGTGTTGCCGACCATCGTGCCACGTCCAGGCCCCGGCTGGCTGGAACGGATTGCCGCCGTCGCGGCGGCGATTCCCGCGACGACAGGGGTGCACATTCCCGGCCTGCATCTGGAAGGACCCTTCATGGCGGTCGGCGGCGCGGCGTGTCCGACCCTGCCCGGCGACCTCGTCCTGCTGGAGGAAATGATCGCGGCATGCGCGGGCCGGCTGGCGGTGATGTCGGTGAGCCCCGACGCGCCCGGGATCATTCCCGTGATCCGGCGCCTGCGGGAAAAGGGCGTGGTGGTGTTCCTGACGCACACCCGGGCCAACGCGGAGGACACCGAGGCGGCGATCGAGGCCGGGGCGGCGCATGCGACGCATTTCTACGACGTGTTTTATCCGCCCGCGGAGACCGACCCCGGCGTGCGGCCGGTGGGCGCGGTGGAGGTGATCCTGGCGGATCCGCGCGCGAGCGTGGATTTCATCGCGGATGGCGTGCACGTGCACCCGGCGGCGATCCGCGCGGCGGTCGCCGCGAAGACCTGGCGCGGCGTGCTGTTGATCACCGACTCCAACATCGGTGCCGGCTTGCCCGAAGGCACCTACGACACCCCGTGGGGCTACCCGGTCACGGTGTCAGCCGCGCGGGCCGCGCGGCATGCGACGAAAGATTTTCTGGCCGGCAGCGCGCTGACCATGGACCGCGGGATGGAAAACCTGCTGCGCTGGCTGCGGTTGCCGCCGGCGCAGGTGTGGGCGATGGGCACGCTCAACCCGGCTCAGCTCCTCGCGCTCGCGCGAAAAGGCCGCCTCGAGCCCGGGGCCGACGCCGACCTCGTGCTGTGGGACGACGACCTGCGCGCGCGCCGCACCTGGCTGGGCGGGATAACAGTTTACTCGCGCCCATGAGGCGCCGCCGCCCACCCCGCCACATCGCCCCGCGAAGAACTTCATGAAATCCCGCCGTCCAACCCCCTTCACGTTCGCGCCGGCGACCTTTGTGCCGTTCCGCGACCAGCGCGCCGTCGCGAAAGTGCGCGCCATCCGGCGCGGCGACATCACGCGCCACCGCAACCCGGACTTCCGCATCACGGTGATGCCCGACGCCGATTTGGAGCACCGCTGGATCACGGACATGTTTTTCCGCGTTTCCGAGGCGATGGCCGAGGGCCGGACCTACGTGATGATCATGCCGAACCCGTGGCCCGGATACGCCAAGCTCGCGGCGATGCTCAACCGCGCGCGCGTCGACTGCCGCCGGCTGCACACGTTTAACATGGACGAGTACGCGGACGAGCGCGGCCGGATCGCACCCGAGACGTGGGAGTTCGGCTTCGGCCACGCCTTCAAGAAGTACTTCCACGCGAAGCTTGATCCGAAGCTGCGTCCGCCGGAGCGGCAGATCCATGTTTTCACCGACCGGAATCTTAAGGATTACGGCCGGATGCTGGCCGATCTCGGCGGGGCCGACATCTGCTACAGCGGCCCCGGCTGGACGGGACACCTCGCGTTCATCGAACCCGACGCGCCGGAATTTTCCGGAACGTTCGAGGAGTGGAAAAGGATGGGACCGCGCGTGTGCACGTTGAGCCCCTTCACGATCGCGCAAAACTCGCTGCACGGCTGCTTCGGCATGAGCGGCGATCTCACCGCGGTGCCGCCCAAGGCGGCGACGATCGGACCGGCGGAAGTCATCGGCGCGAAGCACCGCATCCAGATGCACGGCATCACGGTGGACGGCTCGTTCGCCTCGTGGCAGCGACTCACCACGCGACTCGTGCTGCACGGTCCGGTGACGAAGTTCGTGCCGGAGTCGCTCCTGCAGACCCTGCGCACGGACGTGTGGGTGACGGAGTCGCTCGCCGCCGACGTGGAGCCCCGATGGGACAAGGGCTACTGACCGGCGACGCTTGGCTTTGACACGGCCGGCGGGACTCCTCCCCCTCGACCCATCGTCCTCGACCCGCCCCGGTCGCTCCCCTCTATCCGAATGAACGCCCTCGCACCCACCTTCACCCTGCTCGATTACGGTGTCTTCGGCGTCTACCTGCTGCTCACCGCGGCGATCGGACTCTGGTTCGTGAAGGGGCAGAACGATCTCGACGAGTACTTTCTCGCGGGTCGTTCAATGGGCAGCGTGGTCGTGTCGATGACGATCCTAGCGGCGCTCTTCTCGGGCATCACCTTCATCGCTGGCCCCGGGGAGTCCTACCTGAACGGCCCCTTGTTCTACCTGGTGAACGTCGGATTCTTCCTTGCGACACCGCTAACGACGATCGTCTTTCTGCGGCTCTACTACAACCCGCGCTTCTTCACCGCCTACCAGTACCTGGAGGAGCGTTTCTCGGGGCCTGTGCGCACCGTGGCGGCGGCCTCCTTCATCCTGCGCGTGCTTCTTTGGCTGGCCGCCGCGACGTATGCCCCGGCGCTCGCGCTCGAGCAGGTGACGGGGATGCCGCTCTGGTTCACCATCCTCTGCACCGGCGTGGTCACCACGATCTACACCACCTTCGGCGGGATGCGCGCGGTGATCTGGACGGATGTGATGCAGCTGATCGTCCTCTTCGGCGGTATGCTGCTGATCATGGCAGTCGCCATCGGCCGCGTGCCCGGCGGTCTGGCCCAGGTGGTTGACCACACCCTGCAGAGCGGCCGCCTGGATCTCAGCCTGAGCCTCGATCCCACCGTGCGGATCACGCTCTGGAGCCTCGTCATCGGTTCGGCCTTCATGCACCTGGTGCAGATGGCCACCGACCAGGTTTCGGTGCAGCGCTACCTCACGGCGACCAGCCTGCGCACCGCGCAACGCGGCCTGTGGCTCAAACTCTGGCTGGTGCTGCCCGTGACCGCTGTCTTCTACGGCACCGGAGCGGTCCTGCATGCCTTCTACTCGGTCCACGGCGATCCGCTGGCCGCCGGCAAGATCGCGAAGGCCGACCAGATCCTTCCCTATTTCGTGATCAACGAACTGCCCTCCGGGCTGCCGGGGCTTTTCATCGCGGCGATCTACGCCGCGAGCATGTCGACCATCTCCGCCGGCATCAACTCCCTCACGTCATCAAGCCTCATCGATTTCCACCGCCGCCTGTGGCCGCGGGCCGACCTTTCCGACCGCGCCCAACTGCGTCTCGCGCGCATCCTGACGTTCTCCTACGGCGTGGTCGTGATCGCGCTCGCCTTCCTGGTCGAGCGGCTGGGCACGCTGCTCGAGGCCACCAACAAGGTCATCAGCCTCGTGGGCGGTCCACTCATCGGCCTCTTCCTGCTGGGCATGATCTCGGCCCGCACGACGGCGCGCGGCGCGCTCATCGGCTGCGCCACCGGCTTTCTGGCGACGCTCTGGATCGCCTTCGGCACCAAGGTCTCTTTCCTCTGGTGGGCCGCGACCGGCGCCAGCGTCACCTTCGCGGTCGGTTACCTAGCCAGTCTGTTCGAGGCGCCGCCCTCCGACCACCAGCTGGACGGCCTCACGTGGTCGCGGCGGCCCGCGCGCACGGAGACGGGTGCCCGAAACACACCGTGAAAAAGCGGATCCGGCTGCTTGCCGCCATCGTCGGCGTGACCGGCGCGCTGGCTTTCCGCGCCGGCGCGACCGGCTGGGAAAGGCGCGCTCCGCTGCCGGTCTCCAACGGCGGCTTCGTCGCCGCGGCACTCGGCGACCGCATCGTGGTCGCCGGAGGCACGACTTGGGACGCGGACACCAAACGCTGGATCGATCGCCTTTGGAGCTACGACCCGGTCGCCGACCGCTGGAGCGAGGCCGGCCGGCTGCCCGCGGCGCTCGCCTATCCGGCCAGCGCGCAAGTCGGCGATGCCTTGTGGTGGGCCGGAGGCAGCAGCGGGAACGCCAGCCATCGCCAGCTGTGGACACTCGGACCCGACCTCACGCCCCGGCTGGTTTCGCGGCTGGCCGAGGGGTTTGTCTACGCCGCCGCGGCGGTGGTCGGGCTGGAACTGCATGTCGTGGGCGGAACCGACGATCAGGCGGCCCTCGACCGCGTTTCCCGCCGCTTCCGATCGATCAACCTGAAGACCGGTCACCTCACCGAATTACCACCCTACCCCGAGCCTGGCTTCACCACCGGCACAGCAGTCGCGGCCGGCGCGCGCGTCCTGGTATTCGGCGGCGCCCGTTGGGATGCGACCGCCCGCACCGTGGTCAACCATGCAGCCGCCCACGGTTACGACCCGCGGACGCGCCAATGGTCCGCCCTGCCGCCGCTGCCCCGACCCAACCGCGGTCTCACCGCGCTCACCCTTGATCCGCGCCGGGTTTATCTCGCCGGCGGCTACGAGGGCGGCGATCCCGGGTTCGTGAACCATGCGATGATGTTCAACCCGGAAGATCCGGGGTACCGACCCGCCACGCCGCTGCCGTACGCCGGGATGGTCACGCTCGTGAAGATGGGCGATCGTGTTTACTGCCTCGGCGGCGAGGACCGGATGCGCCACCGGAGCGCGGCGGTGCACCGCATCGCGGTGGATAAACTCTGAGCCGGGACTAGCCCCACCGCGCGAGCAGCGCGGCGAGGCGTTCGCGGCGGCGCGGGTCTAGGGCGAGCGGGAGGTCGCGCTCCAATTGCTCCACCGTCGGCACGACTCCCCAGGCCGTGGGCGAGAAGACCTCATGCGCGCGACCGGCCGGCAATCCGAGTTCGCGGGCCTGACGGTCGAAGCGGGCGCGCAGTTTGCCCTTCCAGGCCGCAAGGTCGGCGGTGGGCTCGAGGTGATGGCGCGCGACCCACGGCAGCCATTCGTTGATCTGGCTCTGGTGGCACCACGACTGCGCGGCGATGAGATCGAAGGCGGGCTCGACATCGACGACGAGTTCACCCGCGTTGTCGCCCGCCATGTAGCCGTCGTAGGTGTTGAGGATGACGGGCGTGCGGATCCAACGGGAGACCGTCTCGTCGGCCACGGGATACTCGTCGAGGAATTCGTGCGGGACGTTGATGAGATACGCGATCCGCCGCACCGCGTCGGCCACCGTGATGTGATCGGGGTGCACGCCGGCCCGCGGATCCGCCGGCAGCGGGGGACAGAAAAGGTAGTCGGGCTCGAAGTCGCGGATCGCCTTCCAGAGGGCCGCGAGGAGGTCGCGCGTCACAAAGTGCGCGGCCTCGGTGAAAGGGCGCCCGTCAGGCTTGCGCAACCGCTCGAACTCGTAGCCGCCGAGCCGCGCGCTCGCCTCCTGCTCGGCGAGGCGGACGGCGGCGGTTTCGTCGCGGGTGCGGAATTGGTGTCCGGAGCGGCTGTCGGTGCACACGATCACCCGCGCGCGGAAATCCGGGAGGTTACGGCGGCGCAGGAGTTCAAATGTGCCGGCCGCCACGAACTCGAAGTCGTCGAAGTGAGCATGGACGCAGAGCACGCGCATGGCCGTGTGTCTCCGCGGCGGGGCGGCTGATGACAACCTGAAAGGCCGCGGAGCGCGCGGAGCATGACGCGAGACCGTCCTTGTGCCTCCGCGGCCGCTCGGGTTCGCTGGCAACCGTGGCGCTGTTCGTCACCGCGTTTCCCCCCGCCCCGTCCATGAAACCTGACCGTCGCTCGTTCCTGACCGCCTCCGCCGCGGCCGCCGCCGCCAGCCTACTCGGTGGCGCCCGCGCCGCCGCCGCCACGCCCGCGAACCGCGGCCGCACCAAGCTCGCCGTCGCCACCTACTCGTACTGGCACTTCAAGACGGCGAAGGTGCCCGTCGAGACCGTGATGGACCGTGCCGCCGAGCTCGGCGCCGAGGGCGTCGACATCCTGCACCGCCAGATGGAGATCGGGGAACGCGCGCCGCTCGACGCCGCCGGCCGCGCGTACCTGCGCCGGCTGAAGCGCCATGCGTTCAGCCGCGGGCTGTCGATCTGCTGCCTTTCCACGCACCAAAGCTTCGTGAAGGCCGACCGCACGGAACTGGCGGCGGAGGTCGAGCACACGCGTAAATGCATCGAGCTCGCTTACGAGCTCGGGTGCCCTTCGATCCGCATCAACACCGGCCGCTGGGGCACGACGCGCAGCTTCGACGCGCTTATGGCCAACCGCGGCATCGAGCCGGTGCTACCCGGGCACACGGAGGACGAAGGTTTCAAATGGTGCATCGACGGCATCACCCGTTGCTTGGAAAAAGCGGAGGAGTGCGGTGTGGTGCTCGCGCTGGAGAACCACTGGGGGCTGGCCCGCACCGCCGCAGGACTGCTGCGCATCCTCGACGCCATCAAGTCGCCGTGGCTCGGCGCGCTGATGGACACCGGCAATTTTCTCGAGGACCCCTATCCGCAACTGGAGGCGATGGCGCCTAGGACGGTCTACGTGCAGGCGAAGACCTACCACGGTGGCGGCGAGTGGTACACGCTCGACCTCGACTACCCGCGCATCGCCGGGATCCTCGCGCGCGCCGGATACACGGGTTGGGTCGGGCTGGAAATGGAAGGGAAGGAGGACGCCGCCACCGCGGTGCCCAAGAGTCTCGCGACGCTGCGGGCGGCGTTTGGCTGAGGACCGGCGGTGGAGAAGGGTGTACCGGAAAAGGTGCCGCCTCCAGGAACGCTTACTGGGGCGACCTCCGGCCGCCTGGAGTCGGTCGACGCCCTGCGCGGGTTTGTGATGGCGTTGATGGCGCTGGATCACGCGCGGGACTTTTTCCACTGGGGGGCGTTGCACGGGGTGGACCCCCTCGCTCCCGCCACCACCACGCCCGCGCTTTTTTTCACGCGCTGGATCACGCACCTGTGCGCGCCGGTGTTTGTGCTGCTGGCGGGCGCGGGGGTTTACCTTTCCGCGGCCCGCGGGAAAACGAAAGGGGATCTGTCGCGCTTTCTGCTGAAGCGTGGCGCGTGGCTGATTTTATTGGAAATGACCTTTGTACAATGGGCCGGCTGGGCGTGGCGCGTGGAGCCCAAGGTGCACTTCGCGCTCGTGCTGTGGGCGATCGGCTGGTCGATGATCGGGTTGGCGGCCCTGATCCACCTGCCGCTGCGATGGGTAGCGGCAATCGGCGTGGTGCTCTGCGTGGGTCACAATGCGTTCGACGGGGTGAATGCCGCCGAACTCGGGGCGTTCGGCCCGCTCTGGCAGGTGCTACATGAGGGAGGTGAAGTGGCGCTGGGTAACGGGCACCGGTTGCTTGCCGGCTATCCGCTGGTGCCGTGGGTCGGCGTGATGGCGGTCGGTTATGCCATCGGAGCCTGGCTTCTGCTGGAGCCGGTGAAACGGCGCCGGCGTTTGGTGTTCGCAGGGACAGGCTTTATCGCGGCGTTCATCGTGCTTCGGGCATCAGCGGTTTACGGAGACCCGAACCCGTGGAAGCCAGGAGCGCGCACGCTGGAGTCGGTGTACCTTTTCCTATCGTGCGCGAAATACCCGCCTTCGCTGTGCTATCTGCTGATGACGCTGGGGCCGGCGCTACTGCTGCTGGCGTGGTGGGACCTGCGCGGGCCCGCGTGGACGGCACCCCTGCTCACATTCGGCCGCGTACCGATGTTTTTCTACCTCCTGCACCTCCCGCTCCTCCACAGCCTGTCCCTAGCGGTGGCGCTCGCGACATGGGGACAGGCTAGTTGGCTTTTCGGCTTTCCCGCCGGATCTGCGCCTCAACACGTTGGCACAGGCTTGACTGGAGTCTATCTGGCGTGGCTGGGCGCGCTCTCGCTGCTCTTGCTCGTCTGTCGTCAGTTCGAGCGTCTGAAGACCGCACATCCCTCCAGATGGCTAGCCTACATCTGAATCGAGGGATATTCTTATCTCACCGCAAAGGAACGGATTGGGGGAAAAGACGCCATCGTGGTCGGAGGCTTCAAAACTTGGACCTCCAACGCTCGGCAAGAAGCACAGGCCCACGAAAAAATTCGCAAGGATGCCGCGACCCCGACGGTCCAGCGAGAAAGGATGAACGTTCCGCAGATGAAAACATCCCCAGCGCCGCGCGACCTAAAGCCTCACGGCAACAAGGGTCGCTAGGTCACCCCAATCTGTGATCTGCGGCAAAGGTATCACACGCCGCTCCCTTGAGCCGGAACCTCCAGCTGAGGTTGCAAGCACATGAGCATGCACGAACTCCTGCCCTCCCAGGACAGCCCCGCGAGTAAAGTAACGTACGCGGCATAAAAGAACCGAGCTGAGCGGCAGCTTCCCGTTCCGAGCGACGACACTGGCAAAGTCTGACGGGGATATTCCGGCTGCGCCATCTCGCCCCGCGGAGCCGGCCGAGAACAGAAGCAGGCGGTAGCTGGAATGCATCTCCTCCCAGCCCGGAGCACCGAAAATCCATTGTAGTCCGCTCCGAGCTACAGTGCCGCCTGCAACCGCTTCAGCGTACCCGCAAAAGCGGTAGTCCTTCGGATCGCCCACGAGCCCCGCGCGAACGGCGTTCAAATCAATGTAGGCCGCTATCATTGTGAGCAGGTGCGCAGTACTCTGAATCAGGACGCTCCGAAATCGCTCGGCCCAAAGGGTGCCGAAACGCTGGTGGTTCTTGTTATACCAGATACTGAACCGTTGTTTCAGTAGCTTCATGAACTGGGAGATATCACCCATGAGCGCCAGCTGCCGGCTCCTCCACTTCTGGGCGGAAGGATCGTTTCCCGCGAGCTGCGCACGCACGGTGGATAAACGGGCCGAATGGTAGGAAGTCGGCTCCGGGTGCAATACGCTGTACCGCCGCAACAGCTCCTCATCCGAAATCACACCCTTCCTGGGAACCCGGATGAGAACGTGGAAGTGATTGGACAGAACGGCGTAGGTGAGGATTTGAACCCCGCAGAAATCCGCAACTTTCCAGATCATCCGACGAAGCGTTTCCTTGCTGCGTTCATCGAAAAGAAATTCGCCGTTAACGGTCCTCGTCACGCAATGGTAACAGGCCTCATCCCTGCTCGGGTCGATCTTGATCCGGTTCCGGCGCACAACGGGAAGCTCAAGGTTCCGAGGCGAGCCAGCGAACTAGCCGAATACCCTATTCACGGGCAAACAGCCTGTCCCCGTCTTGCCGCAAAACGCGCATCCGGCCGAAGCCCGGTGCTGCTCGGTCTGCGCGAATAGCCTGTCCCTTCATAGTTACGGTCGCCGCTGCGATAACCTGTCCCTGACTTCGAGTCGCGTAATAGTCTGTCCCCCTGGCTAGAAGCTACGGTTTGTGTCGGCACCTCCGGGCCGCTTGGATCGACTCACTCCAATGAGAAGCTGTCTCCTCGCCTGCTTCCTCTTGCTCTGCCCTCTGCAGGCCGCCGATTGGCGAAAAGTGGTTGTGCCCGGACAGCGATCCAACGGCGAACGCGCTTCCGTCGCGGCCGCGGGCGGTTTCGCCTGGTACCGCACTTGGGTTAAGGTCGATCCTTCGTTCTTCATCCGCCACGAGCGCAACCTTTACGAGGAGTCCGTGGGCATCCACCTCCGCGATCTCTCGGGCGCGCACGAGGTCTGGGTCAACGGCACGCGGCTCGGAACCGGCGGCACGTTTCCGCCGGAGTACCGGAGCGCTCGCGCCTCCTTCCATCGCCACAAGGTTCCCATCGGCACACTGCGCAAGGGCGAATGGAACGAGATCGCGCTACGCGTTTACCACCAGCCGACGCCGGAACCCCACGGGTTCCTCGGCGACGCGCCGTTCATCATGAACTATTTCATGGAGTGCGTGCTCGCCGGCCCATGGGAGTTCCTCGCAGGCGCCGACTACTCCCCTGGACCCGCGCGGCCGGACCGACCGTCCGAGACCTCCTTCGAAACCTTCCGTGAGTCCAACCGCGTTCTCGGCCGCGCCGTGCAAGTACCCGGCGCGCGGTTGTCGCCCGCGGAATCAGCCGCCCGGATCGCCGCGGCGCCCGGTCTCCGCGCGGAGCTACTGCTGCACGAACCGCAGGTCGCCCAGCCCTTCCACTTCAGCTTCGACGAACGCGGGAGGCTCTGGGTCACCCACTCCCGCCAATATCCCTACCCCGCCGGCGTGACCATGGTTAGCCGCGACAAGTACTACCGCTCCCATTACGACAAAACGCCCCCGGCGCCCCCGCATCACGACCGGGGGACCGATGTGATCTCGATCCACGAGTCCTCCCGCGGAGACGGAACCTTCGACCGCCACCGGGTGTTCGCCGACGGCCTCAACCTCGCCAACGCCGCCCTGCGCGGCCACGGCGGCGTCTGGGTCATGCACACCCCGCACCTGCTCTTTTATCCCGACGCCGACGGCGACGACGTCGCCGACGGTCCGCCGGAAACGCGGCTCACCGGCTTCGGGCTCGAAGACACCCACTCCATCGCGAACGGACTCGTGTGGGGACCCGACGGCTGGCTCTACGGCGCGCAGGGCAGCACCACCTCAAGCCGTGTCACCCGCCCTGGCCTAGACCAACCGGACGCGCCGGGCGTGCACTTCGAGGGCTGCATGGTCTGGCGCTACCATCCGCGCACCCGCGCGTACGAAATTTTTGCCGAGGGCGGCGGTAACACCTTCGGACTCGAGTTCGACGCGTACGGACGCCTCTACTCCGGCCACAACGGCGGCGGAACCCGCGGGTGGCACTTCGTGCAGGGCGGTTTCTACCTGATGCAGGGCGTGGACCCCGGGAAATTCGGACCACCCCGCAATCCATACGCGTTCGGCGACCTGCCGATGATGGCAACGAAGGACTCCGTGGTGCGGTTCACGCATTTCGGGGCTTTCGCGGAGGGCACTGCCCTCCCCGCGCCCTGGGCCGGCCGCCTCTTCGCCCTCGCCCCGCTGCACAATACCGTCCTCACCAGCGAAAGGGTTCCGCGCGGAGCGACCTTCACGACGACCGACCGTGGCGCCGCGCTGACGAGCAACGATCCCGCGTTCCGCCCGGTCTACATCGCCAACGCTCCCGACGGTTCACTGGTCGTGGCCGACATGTACGACTTCTACGTCGCCCACGGGCAACATTACCAAAACCAGATCGATACCTCCACCGGCCGAATCTACCGCCTGCGCGCGGAGAACGCTCCACTTGAACGAGATGTGAATCTCGCCTCCAAGAGCACCGCTGAGCTCGTCGCGCTTCTCTCCCACCCGAACAAATGGCACCGGCACACCGCGGTACGCCTCCTGGGTGAACGTTGCGACCCCGCCGCCGCGCCACTCCTACGCACGCTACTGGGGACAGACTCCGCACTCGGCGCTCTCAACACGCTCTGGGCGCTCCACCAATCCGCAGGGCTGAACGAAAGCGATGCGCTAACCGGCCTCCGCCACCCGCAAGCCGCCGTCCGTGCGTGGACCGCGCGCCTCCTGGGCGACGATTGGGGGCGCCACCGTAACCTTGGCGCGGGTCGGCACTCGTCCGCGGACCGGCCGTTATTGCCTGTCCCTGTGTTCGAAACGCTGCTGGCGCAGGCAGCCGCCGAGCCCGACGCCGAAACACTCGCGCAATTCGCGAGCACCGCCCGGCGCTTGGATCCGCCGCAGGCTCTACCCCTAGCGGCCGCTCTCCTCGCACGCCGGGAAATGGCCCAGGATCCGTTCATCCCTCTGCTGGTCTGGTGGGTGTTCGAGGCCCATCTTCCGGACTCGGCCGAACAGGTACTGGATTTTTTCCGCGAACCCCGCCTTTGGGACGAACCCATGGCCCGGGAACACGTCTTGCCGCGATTCGCGCGCCGGCTTGCGGTCAACGGCCGCCGTTCGGAGCTCGCACAGCTCAACCGTCTTTTCGCCCGAGCACCTTCGCCGCGCCATATCGCGCCACTACTCCAAGGCTTGGAGGAGGCTTACCGCGGCCGCGCGATGAACGACTTGCCGGAGGAACTCGTCGAGCGCCTGCGCGGCCAGGGACAGGTTCCACTCGCGCTTCGCCTGCGCCAGGGCGAAGCCGCCGCGATCGCCGAGGCCATCGCTCTCCTCGCCAACCCGAAGACACGTCCGGAAGAACAACTGCGCCTCACCCGCGCACTCGGGGAAACACGTGCGGCAGCCGCAGCTCCCGCGTTACTGAACGTCGCCACTCAGGGCCGGACCGACGCACTCCGTACCGCGGCACTCTCCGCGCTCACGTCGTTTTCCGATGACGATCTCGGCGCGAAAATTTCCGCCGCCCTGCCATCCATGAGAGGTTCCGTGCGCGAGACGGCGATCACTGCGCTCGCCAGCCGGCCCTCCTGGAGCCGTTACCTGCTCGGCGCGCTAGAAAGCGGCGCGCTGGCCGCCGGGGCGATTCCCGCCGACGCCTCCGACCGGTTACGGATGAGTCGCGACTCCGGCATTGCCTCCCGCGCCGCGCGCCTCCTTCCACCGCAAAGCCCGTCCGGCGACTACCAAACCCGCATCGACGCGGTCGCCGCCGCAATCCAGGCCGCCGCAGGCAACCCCTACGCCGGCGAGGCGACCTTCACCGCGCGCTGCGCCAGCTGCCACCGGTTGTTTTTCAAGGGCGGCAACATCGGCCCCGACCTCACCGCCTACCAGCGCGACAACCTCGGCACGATGTTACTCAGCATCATCAATCCCGACGCCGAAATTCGCGAGGGCTACCAATACCAGGTGGTCGAGACCACCGACGGCCGCTCACTCGGCGGCTTCATCATCGAGCGGGACAACCAGGTAACGGTGCTTCGCGGGCTCGGCGGCGAGAACATCACGCTGCGCGCCGCCGAAATCCGCGAAATCCAGCCGATGGGCCGCAGCCTAATGCCCGCCGGCCTGCTCGACGGCCTCGGCGACCAGGAGCTGCGCGACTTCTTCGCCTACCTGCGCATCTCCCAGCCGATCACGCGCTGAGCTTCTACGCGGTCGCGGACGCGGCGAGAAAACGCGCGACACTGACCTTCGGATCAAAGGGACGGCCGGCGACGAGATGGTCACGCCACTGACGCGCGAGCCAAGGCGCCCACAGCGCGCCCCTCGCACCGAGTCCGCCGCAAATTCCCAACTTAGGGATCGTCGGATGCGGACCCGCGACCGGCCGTCGGTCGGGCAAAGTCACACGTACGCCGGAGCGGTGGACGCGGACCGTGAACTCCCGTGCACCCAGGATCGCGCGCGTCCCAGCGATCAACCGTTCGCGAGCAGCGGGATCAGGTCGCGGATCCGTTATGCCCGGCTCATTGGTTGCCCCGGCGAGCGCGCCACCCTCGCCGGCCGGCGCCACCCACAACCGCCGGTTCAGGATCACGTCGGGATCGAGGCCCTCGACGCCGATCTCCAGCGCGTCACCCTTCGAAAACTCCCAGGGTACGAAGTCGAAGGCGGCGTGCGAGGCGCCCGCGGCGCCCGTGCAATCGATCACCATCCGGTGTCGTTCAGCCGCGGCGGCGAGATCCGGGACACCATCCTCGCGCAGCCGTCCCTGCATTCGCCAACGGCGCCGGGCGGCGGCGAGCGCGGCGGCGAGATCGACGCGCGCCGCGCCAACGATCCAAAACCCGTCATCGAACGGAGCGCCCGCGTACGGGGAAAGCTCCGCGGTCGCCGCCTTTCGCTTCCAAGCTTCCCGCTCCTCCTCATCGGCGAACTCCCGCCGCACGCGCATCTCGCGCCAGAGACGTTCGCCGAGCGCTCCACCGAGTTCGCGCCACATTGCAGCCGCCATCGGATGCAATTCGTCGAACCGCCACGTCTTCACCAACCGCCGGCCCGTGACGGGATTGATGATCCCCGCGGACGCCGCGGTGGCGGCGGTCTCGTGGCCCGGGTCCCGGATGAGAAACGGGACCCCGGCCTGCTCGAGTTCCCATCCCAGCAACGTGCCCGCCACACCCTGACCAGCGATCAGGATCTCAGCGCGCATGGACGGGACGCGCTACTTCCGCTCAACCCGCCTGCGCGCCGCGGAGCGCAGCACCGACGATCCCGGCCTCGTTGCGGAAACGCGCCGGCATCAGCCGCGCCCGGCAACGGATGAACCGGAAGAACCTCGCGTGCTCCGTGCTCACGCCGCCGCCCATGATGATGCGCTCCGGCCACAACAGGCGCTCTAGTTCGAGCACGTACGCGTTGAGGCGACCGCCCCAAACCTTCCACGATAGGCCATCGCGGTCCTTCACGCTGCTCGCGACATGCTTTTCCGCACCCTCGCCGTTCTTCCACGGGAAATGCCCGAGCTCGAGCGGGATCACGACCCCGTCCTGCGCGAGGCAGGTGCCCACGCCCGTGCCGAGCGTCAGCAGCAGCGTCTTGCCGTTGAAACCCCGGCCGGCGCCGAACTTCATCTCCGCGCGCCCGGCCGCCGCCGCGTCGTTGATCAGCGCCACCGGGCAGCCGCTCGCGCGACCGAACAACCGCGCGCCGTCGGCGTCGACGAATCCCGAATGCAGATTGGCCGAGGTGCGGATGTGACCGCCCTCGATCGCGCCGGGGAAACCGACCCCGATCGGGCCGCTCCAGGAGAAATGCTCCGCAATCGCCGCCACGACCTTGGCGCCATCCTTCGGCGGCAAGCCGCGGTGGATGGGAATACGGTGCGGCGGGGCGAGGAGGCGTCCGGTGCGGGTGTCCACGGGCGCGCCTTTCATGGCGGACCCGCCGATATCGATGCCGAGGGCTTTCATGGGGGAGGCGCGCGACGCAAAGGATCACCGCGCGCCGCGTCAAACCGCGAAACCAGCGGCGGGGTCCTACCAGTACTCCTCGACGTGCACGGTGCCCGACTGCTTGCCGTGATCGGGCGTGAATCCGCGGGCGGCGAGAAACGCCTTCACCGCCGAGATCATGTCGGGGTTGCCGCACAGGAAGACGTCGCATTCCGCCGGATCGAGCCTCACGCCGGAGAGCCGCTCGATCACGCCGTCCTCGATCAGCTTCGGGAGCCTCCCCACCTGTCCGTTGAAATGCGGGTCCTGCTCCGCGCGGGTGATCGACGGGATGTAGGTGAAGTTCGGCCGGATGCGCGCGAGGCTCTCGAGCTCGCCGCGGTAACCCAGGTCCCAGCTGTAGCGCGACCCGTGCAGCACAACGAACTTCCGTGTCGCGTCGCTGATCAACATCGTGCGCAGCATCGAGATGTAAGGTGCGAGACCGGTACCGGTCGCGACCAGGACAACGGGCTTCCCGGGCGCCACGCGGTCGAGCGTGAAGAGTCCGCTGGCCTTCGGCCCGAGGAAGATCCGCGCACCGTGCTGGAGCGCGAAAAGCCGCGGCGTGAGTTCACCGGAAGTGACGAGCGTGAGGTAGAATTCGACGTGAGACCGCTCAAGGTTCGTCGACGAAATGCTGTAGGCCCGCCGGATGAGCTTCTCCGGTTCGGCCGCCTTCGCATCGGGATCAGCCTCCGGCACGCGGGGCTCCTTGCCCTTTAAACCCAGCACGCCGAACTGGCCCGGCGTGAAGTTGAACTCCCCCGAATCGGGCCGCACACGCAGGATCATGAGTTGCGGATTGATGGATTCTCGGCCGACGACGGTGGCGTTGTAGGTGCTGGCGGGAGCGGTGCTCATGCGATGAGGTGCAGGATGGTGCGCAACCTCCCGGATCGGGCGCAACGCCGGACCAGTCCGCGTCGTCGCTTGCGCCGCCGGGGGCGAGATGCCACTCCCACGATCACCCTCTCCATGCACCTTTCCCGCCGATCTTTGCTGCGCGCGAGCACCGCCGCCGCGCTGCTGTCCGCCACCGGCCGCCAGTCCGCCGCCGCCGGCCTCGTCGGCCGCGCGAAGGACGAGTTGCCCACCCCCGCGCTGGTCGTCGACCTCGACCAACTCGAGGGCAACATCACGCGCCTCGCCTCCCACGCGAAGTCGGCCGGCATCGCGCTGCGACCGCACGCCAAGACCCACAAATGCGCCGCCATCGCCCGCCTGCAGATGGCGGCTGGCGCCCTCGGTGTCTGTGTCGCGACGCTGCGCGAAGCCGAGGCCATGGCAGAGGGCGGCGTCGGCGGTCTGCTTCTCACCTCGGAGATGGTGGGCGGGGTAAAAATCCGCCGGCTGGTCGAGCTCACGCGTCGGCGGCCCGACACCATGTCAGTGGTCGACGATCCCGGGCACGCCGCGGAACTCTCCGCGGCGGCGCGCGCGGCGGGGCTCACGCTCAACGTGCTCATCGACATCGATCCGGGCAGCCGGCGCACCGGCATCGCGCCGGGTGAAAAGGCCGCGGATCTCGCGCGGCGGATCACGGCGCTCCCGGGCCTGCGCCTGCGGGGCATCCACTGCTACTCGGGTTCCTCGGCCCATGTCACCGGCTTCGAGCAGAGGCGCGCGCACTCCGAGAAGGCGATGGCCCCGGCGATCGCCACTTTCCTCGAACTTCGCCGGGATGGATTGCCGATGGAGATCCTCTCGGGCGGCAGCACCGGTACCTACAACATCGACCCCGCGTTCGGAGCGATGACCGAGCTGCAGGCTGGATCGTACGTCTTCATGGACGTCGACTACCGCCGCATCGGGGGAAAAAGCGGTGCCGTCTACGAGGATTTCGCGCCGTCGCTCGCGGTGATCGCCACCGTCATCAGCCGCCCGGAGCGCAACCGCGCCACGATCGACGCCGGGCTGAAGGCCTTCGCGACCGACCGGAAGTTCGGCCCAGAACCCAAGGACCTCGCCGGCGCCACGTTCAGCTGGGGTGGCGACGAACACGGCATCCTCGATCTCGCGAAGGCTTCACGCGAACCGCGCCTTGGCGACCGCCTCGAGTTCATCGTGCCGCACTGCGATCCCACCGTGAACCTCCACGACCACATCCACGCCCTCCGTGGCGACCGCGTGGAAGCGGTGTGGCCGGTCGCGCGCGGCTACGGCTGAGGCGGAGACCGCAGGTCCGCCGGTTGCGCGTCGGCGACCAAGGCGGCCTCCCCGCCGTCCAACGCCGCGCGCACCCGCAGGGAAAACCACCACGGCCGAGCAGCCTGCGCGAGTTTCACGCGAAACAGATTCCAACCGGCCGCGAGATCGACCTCGGCGGAGCCCGTGCCCTTGGCGCCGGTCTCCACCGGATCCGACAACCGCGCCACCTCCGTGTCACCAACCCAAAGCTTCAGCGCCGCGTCGTGCTGGAGTTCGATCTTCACCCGCCGCGGCTCTGTCGCCCACACCCAGGTGTAGGCGTAGGCCACCCCGGAGACACCCGGACTCCCGCCGCGCATCTGCCGGGGGTTGCGCGCATCGGCGGAGACGCGCATCAGCTCCCATTTCCCCGGACGGGCGTGACCGGCCGCCTCGGTATAAGTGGCCGCCGGCCCCTCGGGGTCGAAAACCACGTCGAGCAGATCCCTCACGTCCCGGTCCCCCGCCTCGATGGTCGGACGTGACAGCCACGAGGTGACATGGGCGGCCCGCGCCTCGACGCCCTCGATCACGGAGGCGACTTCCTCCTTGGTCACGGCCGTCACGTCCATCCCCTGCACGCGCCGCAGGGCCGCGAGCGCCGGCCGGGCGTCGGGCAGGCGCGGCGCCACCCGCACCACCGCAGTTGCCGCATCACCAGCCGAGCTCTCGTCTTCCAGCCACGCGACCGCCAGCGCGAGTTCCTCCCGACTGCGACCCGAAGCGAGGTTGTTCAATACCAGCCGGCGTTGCGCGAGGGATGGATTCGCTCCGGCTATCGCTCGAAGAAACGCGATCCGATCACCGAAGGACACACCCGAACCTTCACGCGCGAAAAGCCGCACGGCGGCCCGCGTGCCAGCCTCGCGCGCCGCCTCGTCGCCGCCGCGCAGCGCCAACTCGCGGGCGTCGGGCAACAAAGCGAGGTCGTTCGTCGTGCCAAGCGCGTTCAAGCCAGCCGCACGCACGGAGGGGTCCTCGTCGGAAAAAGCGCGCCGCAAGATCTCCCGCACCTCGGGCGCGACCAGACCGCCACCGGCCGCGACGAGCGCGGCGCGTATCGCCGGCACCGCTCCGCTCATGGCACGCGTCATCGCCATCAAGGCCACGGAGCCACCCGCCGGCTGCAGCCGGCCCAAGGTCAGCGCCAGCGCGCGCCCAGCTTCTCCCCGCCGGGCTTCATCCGGCGCGGACGTGACCAAGCCGATGAGCTCCGCCACTCCCGACGGATCCAGCACCAGAGCAACGGACCGCAGCGCAGCGAGCCGCAGCGCGTCGTCCGCGGAGCGTGCCAGCTCCAGCAAATCCTTCGCCGCCGCCCGATCACCCCGCTCACCCAGGGTCCGCACCGCTTCCATTCGTTCGGCCCCGTCGCCCTTGATTGCCCGCCGCCGCAACGCATCCGTCACGCCCTCGGCCCGCAGCGTCGTCAGCGCGAGGCGCGCGGTGCGGCGCTCGGGTTCGGCACCCGCGGACAAGCCAAGCAGGGCACCCACGTCCTCCGCCGCACCGACCTGTCCAAGCCCGCGGATTGCGGCCAGCCGCGTTTCCACCGAAGGGCTAGCCAACAAAGGCCGCACGGCCTCGCGCGATGGCGGATCGGCGCGGCGCAACCAGGCTTCGAGAACGGAACGCTGCAACGCCGGGGTAAGTTCCGGCAGCAGCTCCCGCAGGAGAGCGCCGAGGCCGGGCTGCGGCAGATCCTCGACGACCCGCAAAGCGGCCGCCCGCTCGGGCTCGACAGTGCCGGTCAGGCCTGCCCGCACCAACGCGAGACCGACTGCGCCGGCGGCGCGGATCATGCCCTCATCGGTCGCCAGCCGCACCCGCGGATCACGTTCGGAGGCGTGGATCGAGCGGAACACGCGGCCGGCCTCGCGCGACTCGCCGGCGCCGAGCAGGCGCCACGCCTGAGCCAGCAGCGCATCGATGACCGCCGTCCGTACGGAGCCGCTGGCATCGGGCCACACGGTCTCAAGCGCGGAGAGCGCCGATGCATCAGGGATCATCGCGAGCGCATGGGCCGCCGCCTCCGCGCCGGCGGAGTCGGTGACATCGCGCAGGAGCGCCGCGAGCGCGGGGACCGCGGCGACCTCGCGCCGCGAAGCCAGGGAGGAGACGAGGCCGAGACGCACCGGTCCTGAGGTCTTTGAAAGCGCTTCCACCAAGGCGCGCCCGGAGGAGGCGAAAGGCATCGCCTCCAGCGCGTGGCGCGCGGCATGCGAAAGCTCAGCGTCGGACAAGAGCTTCGCGAGCTCCGGCACCGCGCGTTCGGACCCGATTCGGTGAAGCCGCACGACTGCGGCTTCGCGTTCGACCATTGTGGCCGGAGAGGCGAGCACCGCCAACAGACGGGCCTCCTCCGCGGTGCGGCTGGTGTCGGCGGCCCTTGCGGGCGCGACCGGCGGCACCAGCGCCAGCGCAAGCAACGGCAGGAGACAAAAATCCACTCGGGCCCGCATCACAGCCTCCAGGGCGCGCGGGTTGCGATGCCAAGAAGCCGGTTGGCTTCGTCGTCCCCGGGAAAGATTTCCGCCACGGGATCCCAGCGGAGGGGGCGCCCGAGCTGCTTCACGATACCCCCGAGCAGCAGAACACTCGCGGAACGGTGCGCGACATTCTCGTCGCAGATCGTCCGCCGCCGCGTGCGGACGCAGCGCAGAAACTCATCAGCGTGGCCGTCGTTGCGCGCCAGATGAACCTCGTCTGGCCGCAGCGGCTCGCGAACGATCGAGCCTGGCGTGGAAACCAGCACGTTGCGGTCAACGGCGATGCGCCCTTCCGAACCGACGAAACAAGCGCCTCCCTCGCCGCCGACCGTCGGCTCGTCGGGGTGCGGACGTCCGCGGACCGTCACGCCGCCGGCATAACGAAACCCCGAACGCCCCTCCTCGACGAAAAGTTCCGCCGGGCCGGTGGCGTCGGCGTCGCACGCCCATTGAATGATGTCGGTGTGGTGCTGGCCCCAATTGAGTTCGCCGAGATCAAAACGGTGGGCGCCGGCGTTGCCGTCGAACGGGATCGCAGGCGCGGGGCCGAGGAAGAGATCCCAATCGAGATCATCCGGCACCGCTCGGGACGGGCCGCCGGGGCGGCGAGGCCACGCGATGGCCCCGCCATCACGGTGGCACCAGACCTCCCGGAGCTTTCCGATGCGACCGCTGCGGACGAGCTCGCATGCGAGGCGGAACTTCCCGCCGTACTCGCTTCGCTGCTGGGTGCCGGCTTGGTAGATCCTCCCGTGACGGCGCACGGCGTCGCGCACGGCCTGGCTTTCGCGCACCGTGCAGGCGGTGGGCTTCTCGCAATAGACATCCTTGCCCGAGCGGACCGCCATCACGGTCATGACGGCGTGCCAATGCGCGGGCGAGGCGATGAGCACGGCGTCGATGTCGTCGCGGGAGAGGACCGCGCGGAAGTCGACCTCGGCGGCGCAGGCGCGCGCGGATTCGCGCCCGAGGCGGGTGGCGTAATGCGCGTCCACCCGTTCGCGCGCGGGATCGCGCCGGCTGCGGCGCACATCGCACACGGCGAGCACCTGAACGTCGGCCCGGCCGAGGAAACCACCAGCGACGTAGGTCCAGGCTCCGCCGAACAGGTGCCCGCCGCCCTGGCCGCCGACGCCGATGAAGCCCATCGTGATGCGCTCACTGGGCGGCACGGTGCCGCCGCGGCCCAGGGCGGAGGCGGGCACCAACGTGGGGAAGGTGAGGGCACCCGCCGCGGCCGCTCCGCGGCGCAGGAACTGGCGGCGGGAAAACCGGCGGGCTGACGCAAGGGGCGGCATCGGCGGGCGATGGAGCGCACACGTCGCGGCCGCGGCAAGCGCGAAGCTCCGCAGCCCGCGGTTGAACATCGCCGCGTTTTTCCGCTCAATCACCCCGCCCCGTTTTTCCCATGACGAAATACCTCATCACCCTCGCCCCGCTCGCGCTGCTCGGCGCGCTGATCGCCGCCAGCGCGGACAACAAACCGCAGCCGGTCGGCTATTCCGACACCCCGCTGATTCCGGGGACCAAGTGGCGGGTGCACGACATCGACCGACCGCACCCGACAAAGGTGAACCCGGGCGCGAAGTCCGGAGAGGCCCCGTCGGACGCCATCGTGATCTTCGACGGCCAGGACACCAAGCAGCTCTACAGCCGCCGGAAGGGCGACCCGTCGGGCAAGCATCCCTCACCCTGGAAGATCGAGAACGGCGAGCTGCTCGTCGACGGCGGCGATTGCTGGACGCACCTTGAGTTCGCCAGCTGCCAGCTGCACCTCGAGTGGAAGAGCGAGCCGCACACCAAGGGTAACTCGCAGAAGAAGGGTAACGGCGGAGTCTTCTTCATGGACCGCTACGAGAGCCAGATCCTAGACTGCGACAACAACCCGACCTACGCCGACGGCATGGCGGGTTCGGTCTACGGCCAGACGCCGCCGCTGGTTAACGCCGTCCGCAAGGCCGGCGAGTGGCAGGCCTACGACATCGTTTTCACGGCGCCGAAGCTGAAGGACGGCAAGGTCGTCGAACCCGCGCGCATCACAACGTTCCTCAACGGCGTCTGCGTGCAGAACAACACCGCGATCATGGGACCGACGCTGCACAAGAAGGCCACCAGCTGGGAGGGGAACTTTCCCGCGAAGGCATCCCTGCGCTTTCAGGACCACAAGAACGAGCCGCCGGTCCGCCTCCGGAACATCTGGGTGCGCCCGCTGCCCTGAGCGGGAGGCCGGATTTGAACCGCAAAGCCGGGGAGACCAGGGAGCGGGTTTCCCCAGCCGCGAGATCTGAGCCAGCTGTGGCACGAAAGCGGAGCCGCCAGGGAAGCCCTTGGCGGTAGGATTTTCCGCGAGGATCCGAGGCTGGAGCCTCGGCTAGACCGGAAGAGCGGCGATCCGCGGGCGGCCTACTTTTTCTTCGGCGCGGGCTTCGGGTCGAGGTTGGCCGCCAGTTGCTGGGTCGTCACCTTCGACTCGATGCCGCCGGCCGGCACCTCGGCCTTAGCGATCCACACGATCGCGTTGAGCACGACCTTGCGTTGATTGTCGTCGCCCCAGTTGGCGTGGGTGTGGCCGCCGGTGAAACCGAAGCCGCGGCCGCCATCCGGACGCTCCCGCACCCACATCATCGTCTCTACCCGGCCGGAAGCCGCCACGATGTGGGGATACGGACCCTTCGGGTGCACGTAGGGGCCCTTCCGCACGTCGTCGGAGGGACGCGCGGTGAGGATCGGCGTGATCCCGCCCTGGTTCTCGGGCCAGCGCATGTTGAAATACCACTCGTCGCGATTACTGAACGGCTTCACTCCGCGGGCCACAGGGTGGTCCGGAAAAGAGCGGTAATCCGGCGACCACATCGGATTACAGGAGTAGTTCGACTCGTAGTGCCCGCCGATCCAGCGGAGGAACTCCGGGCCGCCGTTGGTGGCCGGCACCTCGACGCCGTAGTGCATGAAACCGAGACCGACACCGCGGCCGGCAAGGCGGTCGAGCAGGGCCTTGCGGCCGCCCTCGAGCGCCGGATGCCTCGCGCCGCCATCGCAGTAGATCACGATCGCGGCGGCGTCCTCGAGGACGCCGTCGCTCGCGGGCCAGCCGTTGTCATGCACCTCAACCCGCACGCCCTTCACTCCGGCGAGACTTTGCTGGAGCAGCAGGCAACCGGCGCGGAACTCATGCATCCCGGGCGGATGGCTAGGCTTGCCGGCGATGAGGACGATCTTCTGGTCGGCGGCGCACAGCGGCGCGAGCCCGAGGAGGAGGCAAAGGAGAATACGCTTCATGGGGATCAGGGCGCCGGATCCTGCGATCGCGATCCCGCCGCGCACAACCGCAAATCCATCCGGCGCGGCCCTGGCCCCGGAGGAGGCACGGCTCGGCCCGACGAATTCATCCCGTGGCGTCTTCCGCGCCTCCTCGCGGCCGCCCCTGTGCTCCGCCAAAGGCGAACACGGGCCCCTCGCCGCTTCAGCCGCCCGGGTCGGCGTCGCGCTTCCGCGGCGCGCGGACGCCCTTCAGCGAGGCGAGATAACCCACGACGTCGCGTATCTCGCGCGGCTGCAGGATGCCCTGCATCGGCGGCATCACCGAAACCGGCGCGCTGCGCCGGGCGATCTCCGCCAGCGGGAGAATGCGCTGCTGCCCGTCGAAGAGCCGGACCGTGACCGCGGACGGCGTCTCGCGCGCCAACGTTCCCGAAATCTCCGTGCCATCCTTCAAAGTGACGGCGACGAGTCCGTAACCGGTGGTGATCTGCGCGGAGGGGTTGAGCAGCGACTCCAGCAGGTAGGCGGGGTCGCGTTGCGCGCCGATCGCGCGGAGTCCCGGTCCGACCTCGCTGCCGCCGGAGCTCTCGACCGCGTGGCAGGCGGTGCAGTTCGCCCCGAGGTGATTGGCGACGAGATCGCGGCCCCGCGCGATGTCTCCACCGGCGAGGAGCTCAGGACGGGCCGCGGCGTCGACGCGCTTTCCCCACGCCACGACGTGCGCGGCCAGCGCGGGCGCCACGGCGGACCTCGCCTCAAGAGCCTCAAGAACATCGAGCGAGAGTCCCGGCTCCAGCTTCCCCGCCGCGAGCTCCGCGCCCAGGCCGCCCAGCAGAGCGTCGGCCGCGGGCGTGCCGGCACGCGCCAGCAGCGCGACCACGTGCTGCTTCTCCGGCAGGCTGCGGCGCGCGAGGACGCGGGGAGCCTCGGCGGTCAAACGGTCCGGTGCGCCGGGCAGCAGCAACGCGAGGGCCGCGCGGTGCAGCGCGGCGGGGGCATCCTCGCGCAACGCGACATCGAGGGAGCGGATCGCCGCCGGAGCGCCGCGGCCGTCGACCGCGAGCAGCCGGAGCGCCTGCGCCCGCAATTCGGCCGAGGCGGAGCCATCGGCGACAACGGCCTCTCCCGCGGCGGGCTCGGGACGCAGCTCGTGGGCGATCATCACCTCGATCGCGAGGGTCTTCAGCTCGGGATCCCGGAGCGCCAGCAGCGCCGGTAAACGAGGAGCGAGCACGCCGCCCGCCGGCTCCGGGGAGAATCGCCGCGCCCAGCCGTCGACCAGGTCGAGCGGCGGCGGGTTGCGCCAGACCTTCAGGGCCCGGAGGGCCTCGGCGCGCAGCGGTGCCGCCGTCTTGTCGTCGAGGGCGTAGCCGGCCAGGCGATCCGCCGCTTCCGCCGTGCCCAACCGCAGTCCGGCGTTGATCGCCCGGCGGAGGACGGACTCGCCGGCGGGCCTTTCCGCCAGCACTGCGGCAAGCGCCGGCAGGGCCGCGGGGATCGAGGCGTCGTCGTGGATCGCGCGCGCGGCCTCGGCGACCACGAGCGGATCGGCGTCGTGCAGGAATTCCGCGGCCGCCGGACTGCCCTGACGCCGCAAGGCGACGACCGCAATCAGCCGCACCGTGGCGACGGGATGCACCAGCCGGGCGAGCATCGCGGGACGGTCCGCGCAGCCCGCCAGGCCGAACGCGGCGGCGTGGCGGAGCACCGGATCGGCGCCGTCGCGCTCGGCGAGGGCGAAGAGCGCATCAACGACCGCGGGGTCGCGGAGCTTGCCCAGCGCGATCGCGGCCTGCAGCCGCGCGCGGGGCGAGGGATCGGCCAGCAGCGGCGCGAGTCCGGAGGACTCGACGGCGGCGCCCGCCGCAGCCGCATCCCCTAGCACCTTGGCCGTCTGCGCGCGCACCTCGGAATCGGGATCGCGCAGCAGCGGCGTGACAGCCGCGACCTCGGCGGAGCCGCGGCGCAGCAGCTGGCCGTAGCCCCAGAGCGCATGCAGCCGCGCGAAGGGATCAACGGTCGCGCCACGCGCGACCGCGAGCAGCTCGGCCTTGCGACCGCGCCTCACCAGCTCGAACTGCGCCCCCTGCCGCACGCGCTGGTCGGGGTGACCGAGCTGCGCGAGCAACTCGAGCGGCGAACGGGCGCCGAAGCCCTCCTCCAGCACGCGGCGCGTCTCCTCGCGGCGGGAGTCGCGCGCGTTCTCCGCGACATCCGCGCGCCACACGGCGCCCTGGCCGTCGAGCGGATAGCCGCCGATCCAATCGGCGAGGAAAAGCGACCCGTCGGGATGCCAGGCTAGGCCGATACCCATGATGCCCTCGTTGAGTACGCGCGCGTCGACCATCCGGTAGGTGGCCCCGGCGGGTTCCGCCCCGAAGGCGCGGAGTTTTCCCGAGGGAAACTCGTTCAGCAGGAAGGTGCCCCGCAGGTTCTCGCCGAGCGCGATCCCGGGGTGGTATTTAAACCCGGCCGGGCCGTCGGAATAGCTCAACAACGGCGGCAGCAGATAGGCCGGCTGCCCGGGGAAATGCGGCTTCCACAGGCCTTCGCGCATCCAGGGACTCCGCACGCCCATGTACTGGAAGTTGCACCGCCAACCGCTGTCGCTGCCCTCGACCAGGTGCACGAAGCGCTCGCGCTCGGCGGGCTGGTCGGCGTCGTTGTCCACGCCGATCAGGTCGCCCACCTCGTTGAAGGCCGGCTCCTGCACGTTGCGGTTGCCGCGGGTGTAAACCTCGAAACCGGAGCCGTCTGGCTCCATCCGCAGCGTCGCGCCCTCGTTGGGGAAAACGAAACGGCGGCCCTCGCGCGAAGTGACATTCACCCCCTTGTCGCCGATCGACCAGTAGATGCGCCCGTCGGGACCGGCGACCGGGCCGTGCATGTCGTGGCCGGCGTAGGCGATGTGCAGCCCGAACCCGCTCACCAGCTTCTCCCGCTCGTCGGCCACGCCATCGTCGTCGTTGTCGCGCAAACGCCACAGGTCGGGCGCGATCGTCGCGTAAACCCAGCCGTCGTGCCACAGGACGCCCGCCGCGATGCCGGTGACCTCGGTGTTGAATCCCTCCGCGAAGACCGTGATGCGGTCCGCCGTGCCGTCGCCGTCGGTGTCGCGCAGCTGGTAGATGCGCTCGCTGTGGTGCGTGAGGTCCTTCCAGTCGATCGAGCCGTCGCCGTTGTGGTCACGGAGCCCGCCGCGCGGCGCGCGCAGCCGGCCCGGCGCGAGTTCGCGGCGGAAAAACTCGCCCTTTTCCTCGACCGAGGTGAGCGCGACGTCGTCCGGGATCCACATGGTGTGCTCGCGGATGTCGAGGTCGCCGACCTTGCGCCGCGTGGTGGCGGCGACGTACACGCGTCCCCACGGGTCAACGGCACACGCGACCGGATCGGGCACGTTGATCTCCCCGGACCACTTGTGGAGCCGAAGCTCCCCGCCGCCCCGGCGCGGGGCGGCCGGCGTCTCGGCGGCACGGAGGGGTGCGAGCAGACCGGCGGCAAGGAGGAAGCGGGGGAAAACGCGGGCGAAGGGCATGGCGGCGGGAGAGACGTTCGCGCGGACGCAAGGTGTCGTCAAAACCGGGCTGCCGGCTGGACCCGCGCCTAGTCCGCCGCGCGGCGGAAGCGGTCGAGACCGACCGCCAGGACAATCACGGCGCCCTTGGCGACGAGCTGCCAGAAGAAGGACACCCCGAGCAGGGTGAGGCCGTTGTTGAGCACGGCGATGACGAGCGCGCCCCAGAGCGTGCCGAGGATGCCGCCCACCCCGCCGGCGAAACTGGTGCCGCCCAGGATGACAGCCGCGATGGCGTCGAGCTCGTACCCCGTGCCGAGCTGGCCGTTGGCGCTGTAGAGCCGGCTGGCGCTCATCACGCCGCCGAGCGCGGCGAGCAGGCTGGCCAGGGTGTAGACCCCGACGAGCACGAGGCCGGAGTTCACACCCGCGAGGTGCGCGGCCTCGGGGTTGCCGCCGAGCGCGAGGACATCCCGGCCGAAGACGGTGCGGTTGAGGATGAACGCGCACAGGCCGACGGTCGCCGCGGCAAGGACGACGAGCCACGGCACGGGGCCGAGGTAGTCGTTGCCGATCCACGCGAACGCGAGGTCGTTGTTGATCACCGAGGTGCCCCCGGCGGCGAGGTACGCCGCGCCGCGCAGGGCGGTGTAAGTGCCGAGCGTGATGATGAACGGCGGCAGCCCCGCGTAGGCGACGGCCGAGCCGGTGACCGCGCCCACGCCGGCCCCGAGCGCGAGACTCGCCGGCACGGCGGCCCACGCCCAGGCCGGATCGAGCGAAAGCTGCACGGCCACGACCGCGGAAAGCCCCAGCACGGAGCCCACGGCAAGATCGATGCCGCGCGTCAGGATCACGAAGGTCATGCCCGCCGCCAGCACCACGTTGATCGAGGCCTGCCGCGCCACGTTGATGAGGTTGGCGGCGGTGAGAAACTTCGGCGTGAGCACCGCGAAGACGCCCGCCACCACGATCAGCATCGGCAGGATGCCGAGCGCCTCGATCGCGCGACGGACGCGGCCGGCGCCGGCGGATGCGGGGAAACGGTGCGGGGTGCTCAAGAGGAAACCGGCGCGACTCCACCGGAATCCCGCCCGCTGGCGAACCTGAAAACAGCCGCGGCGCGCCGTCAGTTGTCGGCCACGTCGGGCGTGCCGGGCGGCCCGACCGCCGAGCCGCGCAAGCCGATCACGCGCAACGGACCCCGCCCGCCGGGGCCGCGCGCGGCGGGCGCCGTCGTCTCGAGCCGGAAGACGTTCAACCCGGGCCGCATCTCGACCGAGTCGGCGACGAGGCGCGAGGGTGTCGCGCCCACGACCGCCCGCGCGAGGCGGTCCTCCCCGCGCCACAGCGCGACCTCGCCAACGGTCGCGCCGACCAGATCGAGGCTGGCGGCCAGAACCACGGGGACCGGCAGCGGGTTGAAGAACGAGAGCGTGGTGGTGACGCCGCCCCAGCGCACGCCCGCCTCGGGCCGCACGTGCCAACCGCGGCCGGCGCTGAAGGACCGGGCGAACGGCGGGCGCGGCTCAGCCGAGGGACGCAGCAGCACGACCACCTGGTTGCCGAGACGGCCGCTGAACACGCGGTCGTAGCCCAGCGCGGCAAGTTCCTTCAGCATGCCCTCGGCACGGTCGCCGAATCCCTTGCGATTGAGATAGAGCGCGCCGAAGCCGTGCTCCTCCAGCCGGCGGACCAGCACGGGCACGGACTCGGTTTCCAACTCCCGTTGCCAGCGCCCGCGGGCGCGGTGCTTGGCCGCGCCGTAGCTGAATTGCAGCCCGTCGGTGGCGAGGTAGGGCCGGAAATGCTCGTAGTCGGTCAGCCGGTGCGGCGGCACGACCTCGGGAAATCCCAGCACCGGCAGCTGGAAAACCCGCGCGCCGGCCGGCAGCGCCGCCTCCAAACGCGCACCCAGCTCCCGATCTGATTCGACGTCGGCCGCGATGCGCTCAAGGCGCTCGGGCGCGGCCGACCGCGGCAGCTGATCCAGCAGGCCGACCAAAGCCAGCGCCAGCGCCGCGCCCACCCGCAGGCCGGCGGGCCAGCCGGCGGTGAGCCGCGAAAGCCGCACCATCAGGAAAACCAGCACCAGCGCGGAGATGAAGACCGCGACGCGATTGGTCGCGCGGAACACCTGGAAACCCGCGAAGAACGCGATGAAGTTCGTGAGACCGCCGACGGCGGCGTAGGCGACAAGCCACCCCGCGGTCAGCGCCTGCCCCGGCAACGGGCGGCCGCGCAGCAGCCTCAGCACGGCAAGCCCGGCCAGCCAGACGAACCCCGCGATGCCGCATACCCCCAGATACGGCAGGAACGCCTCGCCATGCCACTCGGACCACCGCCGGTAGCGTTGCCCGAAAAAAGCCAGCCAGTCCGCGCGGTGGAATTCCGGCGGGATGAACATCTCCACCGGCTTCAGGGCGTAGCGCTCCGTCCCGCCGTAATTGCGCGAAAGGAGCGGCAGGGCTTCCGGCTCGACCGCGTGCAGCCGCAGCTCGGCGTTGCAGACCGCGAAGACCGCCAGCGCGACGGCGCCCGCCGCGAGGCCCACCTTGAGGTTGGCGCGCCGTCCGGGCCCGAGCCATTGCGCGACCAACGCCCAGAGCAGCAGCTGGCCCCAGAAGAGCAGCAGATAGGGATTGCCCGCGCCGAGGCCCGCGGCCGCGACGAGGCACACCAGCCCACCGCGGCTTTTCCACGCGAGCCGCCGGCTCCGCGCCACCAGCCATACCGCCAGCAGTCCCAGCGGCACCGGCCACGAGAGCACGAAAGAGAAATGCGCCAGCCCCCGGTGGAAAACGTGGTACGTGTAGGCAAAAAGCAGCGCGCCCGCCCACGCCCACTCCCAACGCACCCTCAGCCAGCGCGCCACGAAGTAGAACGAAGCCGCCGAGGCCAGCTGCGCGAGCAGCAGCCCGAGGTTCGCGGCCAGGAAAATACCGGTCCAACGCGACAAAGCGCCCAGCAGGAGCATGAACGGCTTGTCGGGCGTCGGATAGTCGCTCCAGTCGGCGCCGAACGGCGCCCCCAGCCGCTCAATCCGCTGCGGCGCAAGGGGAACCCCCACCCCTTCCGCGGCCGCCTTGATCCGTGCCAGCACCTCGTGCGCGTCCCCGGAATAATCGGTGGGGAGCATCCAGTCCGTCGCGGAAAAACGCCCGTGGTGGATCACCCACACGAGGCAGGTGACCAGCAGGAGAGAGACCGCGCGCCAGGGCGGCGAAGTCTTTGCCGGTGGTAAAATCAAGGGTCGGGGAGCGGACCGCCGGAAGGCGCCCCGCTGTCGCAGCGCGCCCGTTCAGCCGCGTACCCCGCGGCCGCGCAAGCGCCGCCGCCTGACCTCGCGGAAAGGCGCGGACGACGCGGGGAGGAAAGCTTTGCCATGCCGGACGGCCGCGATTTGCCTCGCCACCTCATGGGTTCAGGGAACCGCCAGCCCCCCGCCGGAGGCGCCTTCTCGCGCCGCTTCACGGCGTACGCCGGGCTTTTCTTCGACGAGTTCGAGCCGGGATCGGCCTGGATCCGCGACACCGCCCAGGTCCGGCTGCCACCGTTGGCGGCGGGAACCCGCCTCGTCGTCCGCGGCCACGCCCGCGTTCATCCCCAGGCGCGGGGCTGCGAGCGCGGCACACCCGGCCTTATGCTGGCGGTCGATGGAACGCCCGCGGGATCGGTGGCGCGCGGGACGACCGGGCCGTGGGAACTCGGCTTCACCGTGCCCTCGGCGGAACCGGCCGCGCTCACCCTCGCCCTGGACGGCGCGGGCTTCACCAACCTCCTCGCCTGGGCCGGTCGCGTCACGGGCCTCGGCCCGTGGCAGCGCTTTCGCGCGCAGCACCGCAACCGGCAGCTGCGCGTGGAGACGATCGCCACCGCGGACGGCGAGGTGATCTTCGATTTCAGCCAGCGCGCGGCGCCGTTCTCGGCGGCGTTCGCCCGCCGGCACGCGCGGCTGGGCCTGAACATCGTCGGCTTCCTCACCGCCGATCTCGGCGTGGGCGAATCAGCGCGCTGCATGGTCCGTGCCGCCGACGCCGCCGGGCTGCCCACGGCCCTGGTGCCGCTGAAGCTCAATTGCCGCAACCGCCTCGGCGACGACACCTACGCGGCCCGGCTGGGCGGGGAAAATCCGCATGGGGTGAACGTATTCCACATCGATCCGCCCGCGGCGCACGAGATCGACCATCACCACGGGGCCGGCTTCCGCGCCGGACGCTATAACATCGGGTACTTCGCGTGGGAGCTGCCGGAGTTCCCCGACGCCTGGCTGCCGAGCTTCGATTTCTTCGACGAGATCTGGTGCCCGAGCGACTTCACCGCGGCGGCCGTGCGGGAGAAATCACCGTTGCCCGTGCTGACGATGCCGCACGCGATCGCCTTCCCGCCACCGAACGGGGACCGCGCCACCTGGCGGGCACGGTTCGGGCTGCCGCGGGAAGCCTTCCTGTTCCTCGCGCTGTTCGACCTCAACTCCTACGCGGAGCGGAAAAACCCGCGGGCCGCGGTGGATGCCTTCCGCCGCGCCGCCCTGCCGCCGGCGAGCGCAGGCGGCGGAGCCGCGCTCGTGCTCAAGGTCCAGAACGTGGCGGGTAACGAGGCTGACTTCGCCGCCCTGCGCGAGGCGGTGCGCGATCTTCCCGGCACCGTGCTTCTCTCGGAAACGCTGTCGCGCGCCGACCTGTACGCGCTGGAGGCCGCCTGCGACTGCCTGGTCTCCCTCCACCGCTCCGAGGGATTCGGCCTCGCCGTGGCCGAGTGCATGCATCTGGGCAAACCGGTGATCAGCACGGACTGGTCGGCGACAGCGGAGTTCGTCACTCCCGCGAACGGCCGGCCGGTGCGCGCGACGATCGTGACCCTGGCGCGCAGCCACGGCCCCTACGCGAAAGGCGGTACCTGGGCCGACCCCGACCCGGCGCACGCCGCGGAACAGATGCGCGCACTGTTCGCCGATCCGGATCTGCGCGCCCGGCTAGGTGCCGCCGCGCGCTCGACGATCGCGGAGCGCTTCGCGCCGGCCGTGGTCGGCGCCCGCTACCGCCGCCGTCTCGAGGTGCTCGCGGCACTCTGAGCGAACTCAGGAATAATCAGAGCGGGACGACCAACGTGACGGTCGTCACACGGTTCAGCCCAGGCCGGGGCACAGGAGCGAACGGAGGTAACGGAGTGCATCTCGAGACCAGGAATCCGGATCGCGGGCGGGAAGCGACGCGAAGACGCCGCCAGACAAGCCGCAACTTGAACAGAAGGCCGGAAAGTTCGGAAAGGCATACCGCCCGGTTACTCATCCGCGCCATCCGCGCCGCTGGACCCGTAGACCGTTTTTCTCGCCACGTTTCCCCTCGGTCACGCCAGCGTCGCATTCATCCGCGCCCTTGGAGAAATTCGCGGTTCAAACTCGCTGCCTTAAGAACCGGCTTAGGCCGTGCTAAGCTCCGCATGGTCCGCGGCGGGCGGACGCGGCTACACGGCACGTCTCTCGTCCGGAAATACCGGACCGAATATCGTCATGAAACGCGTGCAATGCGGCCGAGGGTGTTCACCCGCCTCAGGCGGGCCACTCTCGGATCATCGGAAAACCCTTCCGCCAATCATCCCTTTCTCCCTCTCGCATTCACTCGCCCTCCCGGCGCAGCGTAGCCTGAGCAGCGCGGCGGTTGCGACGAAGCGGCGCGGCCTTCCGTTAACAGCCTCTTTTCGGGAATTCATCCCTCCCTCGCTTCGAAAACTTTCGTGCCTTTCGCGGGTTTCGTGGTGACCGCCCGATTCGCATTTCTTCGTTTCCATTCGTGGTTGGTCCCCTGGCGGAGCTGTTCCAAAGCGCGCTCGGCCCCCGTACGCGCGCGACGGCGGATGACATCATTATCAGCCGGATTGCCTTCCGACCCCCGCGCGCCAACCTAGGCACGTTCCACCGCGATCATGGCCACCCCGGAAACGACGAGAGCGCCCCGCATCCTGCTGGTGGAGGACGAGGAGAAGACCCGCGCCTCCATCCGCGAAGGCATGGTCCTCGAGGGTTGGATCGTCACCGAGGCCGCCGATGGCGGCGAGGCCTCGCGCCTGCTCAAGGCCGGCGGCTTTGATCTGTGCGTCCTCGACCGCATGCTGCCCGGCCGCGACGGCATCGAGCTCCTCGGCCAGCTGCGCGGCGGCGGCGACGCGACGCCCGTGCTGATGCTCACCGCCCGAGGCACCCTGAACGACCGCCTGCAGGGACTCGACGGCGGCGCGGACGACTACCTCACGAAGCCCTTCGCGTTCGCGGAACTGATCGCACGCTGCCGGGCGCTGTTGCGCCGCTCCGACCGGAACCCGCCGCGAATCCTGCGCTGCGGTGACCTGCAGCTCGACACCCGCGCGCGGGTCGCGGTGCGCGCGGGTCGCGAGATCGCGCTCACACCCCGCGAGGTCGACGTGCTCGAGTACTTCATGCTCAACCAGGGTCACACCGTGAGCCGAGAGATGCTGGAGCGCGACGTGTGGAAGCAACCCCGGCGCCTCACGTCGCTCGATAACGTGATCGACGTGCAGATCATGCGCCTGCGCAAAAAGGTCGACGCCGAGGGCGAGCCCAGCCTGATCCGGACCGAACGCGGCGTCGGCTACCGGATCGGGGAGCCCGGAGCTTGAAATCCTCCGGGACAAACCTCGCCGACTGGTGGTCGCGGCGCACCATCCGCTTCCGCCTCGGGCTGTGGTACGCGGTGGGCGGCACGGTGCTGTTCACCGTCTTCGCCGCCAGCCTCTACACGTACGTCGCGGTGCGGCTTGCCCGGCCGCTCGATCACCAGCTCCGCCTGGATCTCAAGACGATCGAGTCCAACCTCACCGTCTCGCCGAAGCGCGCCCTGCTGTGGAAGGGGAAATCCCTCACCCGCCCCGCGCCCTGGATGACCGATTATCCGTGGTTCGAGATCTGGGACGAGAACGACCAGCTCGTGCGCCGCGTCTGGCCGTTCACCGAGAATCGTAACCTCGCCCTCCCCTCCGCCCCGCGGAGGTCGATCGGTCGCGACGGCCTCATCAGCGTCTTCAACGTCGCGCCGGACCTGCGGCTGCGCACCCTCGTCGTCCCTTTCGAATCGAGCGCACTGCCCGCCCACTGGATGATCCGCCTCATCCGGATCCACCAGCCCCACGCCGACGCCCTGCCCGACCTGCGCCTGATCATCTTCGTGAGCCTGCCGGTGATGGTCGCGCTGCTCGTGCTCGGCGGCCACGTCCTCACCCGCCGCTGGCTCCTGCCGCTCGACCGCATGGCGGAGGAGGCGAACCGGATCTCGGTCGACGACCTCGGCCGGCGCTTGCCGGTGGAGAACCCGGGGGACGAGCTGGGCCGGCTGGGAGGCGTCTTCAACGTCACCCTCGACCGGCTCCAGCATTCCTTCGAGGCGCTCGACCGCTTCGTCGCCGACGCTTCCCATGAGTTGCGGACGCCGCTCTCCACACTGCGCAGCGTCGGGGAGGTCGGCCTCCGGAAAGGGCGCACGGAGGAGGAATACCGCGAGATCATCGGCTCCATGTTGGAGGAGGCCCAGCGTCTCCAGCGCCTCGTCGAGCGCCTGCTCGAGCTGGCCAGCGCCGGCGGCGGCCAGGCTGCGGAACGCACGAAGGTCGACCTGCTGGACTCGGCCCGCGAGTGCGCGGCGGACCTCACGGTGCTGGCCGAGCAAAAACGCCAGACGATCGAGATCTCGGGCGATGATTGCTCGTTGGTCACCGACCCCGTCCTCTTCCGGCAGGCCCTGCAGAACCTCATCGAGAACGCCATCAAGTACTCGCCGGAGGCCACGACCATCCGGGTGCAGGTGCGGCGCACCGAGAGCTCCTCCGCGGTCAGCGTGATGGACGAGGGGCCCGGCATCGCCCCCGAGGACCGGACGCGGCTCAGCGAGCGCTTCTACCGCCCCGACCAATCCCGCGGCCGCGCCAGCGGCGGCTTCGGGCTCGGACTGGCGATCACCAAGGCCTACCTGCGCGTGCTGGGCGGCTCGCTGCACCACGAGCCGGCGGTTCCACGCGGCAGCGTCTTCCGTCTGGAGTTGCCCGCCAGCTGGGCGGGAACGGGCGACGCGACCCGGCGGCGAAAGTTTCCGTCGGAAATATCAGGTTAGGCCGGTTGCGCGGACAACCCGCCACCGGAGGCTGAGCGAGGTCCGCACCGCGATGGCCGCCGACCCCGCTGAAACTCCCGCCCCCCGCGAAACCGCCCCCGACGGCGGAATCCGGCTGGGCACGATCGTGCTCTTACTCCTGGCCCTGCTGCCCGTCTGGCGGGTGTTTGATCTGACGGCGGATGCGCGCCGCAATGTGGTCTATTGGGACGAGTTCGACACCGCCCTCGCCCTGGCCCTCAAGCTCGACTCCCGACCGCCGGTCGCGGAGATCGCCCGCGAGCTGCTCAGCGTGAACAACGAGCACCGCATGGTTGTGAGCCGGCTGATCTTCGCCGCCAGCTACTGGCTCACCGGAGGGATCGACTTCGTCGTACTGGACTGGATCGGCAACCTCGCGATGGTCGCGGCCTGTCTCGCGCTCACGCTGCACGTGCGCGACCCGCGCCGCCGCCTGCTGCTGGGGCTATTGCTGGCGACTTTTGTCTTCCAACTGGGTAACTACGAGAATCTCGCGTGGTCCGGAGCGTCGATCGACCACTTCGTCGTGATTCTTTTCGCGGTTCTGGCGGTCCTCGCGCTGGCCGCCCCGGGACGCGGCCGTTTCGCGGGCGCGGCCGCGGCCGGTCTCGCCGCCACCTTCACCCTCGCCCACGGCCTCGCGATCTGGCCCGCGGGAGCCCTGCTGCTCGCCGGGCAGCGGCGACGCCGCGCGCTGCTTCTCTGGCTGGCCGTAGGCGCCATCGCGACCGGGCTCTTCTTCGCCGGCTTCCGGATGAATAGCGGCCACGCCGGCCCGGTCGCATCATTCGAGCAGACCGGCCGCGTGTTGCTGTACTGGCTGTCCCTCCTCGGTTCCACGCCCTCCCTCGGCCACGCGGTGGCGGCACCGTTGGCCGGAACGGCGCTGGTCATACTTTCTGGCATCAGCCTGCGGCGCCGCGGGACGCGCGAATATCCCGTCGCATTCACCCTGCTGGTCTTCCTCGGTCTCGCGGCCGCCATGATCGCCCTCGGTCGCGCGGATCACGCCAAGGGAATCGTGTATTCCCGTTACCAAATCATCAGCGCGATCGCCTGGGCCGTCGCGCTCTGGCTCGCCGTCGAGCAAGCGGGCCTGCTGCGCCGTCCCAGACTGGCCTTGCCGGTGGCGGCCGCGACGCTCCTCACGTTCAATTTCGCCGCCAACCGGAGCCATCGCGCCGCGCTCGACTCCTGGATCACGTGCCGTGACCTCGCCGTGAACCACTACTTCGAGCACGGCGAGGACGGTCGCGGGGCCTTCGCCCTCCATCCCATCCCGGCCCACGCGACCGGCCTGCTGCGCGAAGCGCGGCGCCGCGGGCTCTATGCCCTCCAGCCGGTCTGCAAACCGGAGGACGATCCGCCCCGGGCTGTGGAGTCAGGCCGGATCACCTATTACCTTGAGACCATCCAGGCCGATCCGGAGCGGACCCTCGTCAAGGGCTGGGCGGGGATCGAGGGCGAAGCCTTCGCGCGCGGCGCGATCCGCGTCATCCTGCGCGAGGGCAACACCCCCCGCGTGTTCTCCGCCGTCTCCGTTCCGCGGGACGACGTGCCGCGGATCATGGGCCGGCCGGAGTGGAGGAACGCGGGTTTCTTTCTCGCGCTCCCGACCGCGGACATCCCCGCGGGTGAGCATCAGATCGGACTGCTGGTGCGCGCGGGCGGCCGCGATGAGTTCGTGATGACCACCAGCACCCTGACAGTCCCCGTCGCCTTGCCGCGGGCCGCGGACTGAGGCGGTTCAGCGGGCGAGCTTGCGCAGCCAGAGCTGGCCGCCCCCGCCGCGGGCGCAGAGCGGCATCCGTTCGCGGAACCACGCGTGGCGGGTGTTGAAAAGCCAGCCGGTGAAGAGCTCGATGCGGTAGGCCGCGTTATGCATCAGGAACGCGCGCAGCAGATACTGCTCGTTCCACGCGCGGCCTTCGTCGAACCACTCGCGCGGGTACTCCAGGTTGCCGGCGACATCGTGGATGTGGATGAGCACGCCGGGCGCCAGCGCGGGCAGCACGTCGAAGTAGAGCCGGTTCACGTCGCTCCCGATCTTGCTCACGTGCGACGAGTCGATGAACAGCACATCGCCCGCCCCGAGCGCGGCGAACGTTTCCAGCGGCACCTCCTGCACCCGGCGCTCGACCAGCGTGACGCGACCCGCGTCGCCCTCGCGCAGCAGGGGACGCAGACGCCGCATGTCGGGATCGATGAAGGTGAAGTCCACCGCGCCACCGAGCACGTGCTCGTTGAGGTCGAGCATCGCGGCCGAACTGAAACCCGACCCCACCTCGATGATCCGTCGAGGCCGCGCCTCGCGCAGCATCGCGTAGAGCATGATCGCGTCGAAATGGCCGTAGGATGGATTCGCGAGATGAAAGCGCCGCCCGGGGGCCGCTTCCTCGGGGAAAGGCTGCTCGGCGTACCATCCGGCGAAGCGTTCCAACCTCTCCACCTGCCCCGCCTCATTCAGGTCGACCCCGGGAAAAGGCGGTCCGAAGCCGCCGCGCGCGAAAGCCTCCGCGGTCTCCTCGCGTGAAGGCAGCGGAGAATAGAAATGCCCGGGCGGGAAGAATCGCACCCAGTCGGCGTGGGCCGATTTCAGCTCCGCGAGGTCCCGCCGCAGCCTCTCGTTTTCCCGCGCCGCCCGTCGGTACGGCGGCAGTAAGCGGAGAAAAGGCTCGAGGAAGGAACTCATCGGCGGAAGGCCGCGGATGCTTCAGTTTCCGGACCGGAGCGCAACCCCGCGCCAACGCGGACCGTGCCACGAAATTTTTCCCACCGAGACTCCGAGGCACGGAGGAACTGGCGCCACAAACGGGATGAAGGCCCGAAAGGGCGGGGTTAGCCCACGGAACTCAGGAAGGCACGGAGGCTGATCGCAGTGGAATATCGCCAACCTGGCGCGGGGCACGACCTCGACCGACTAGTTCCCGCTGCTTCCGCTTAGGGTGCCTTGGCGTCCCTCGTGGTTCTATCCAAGAACCCCCGCACCACCCATCCGTTGGCATCCGTGGTTGAAAACCCGTGGAGCGAGACGGAAGAGCCTTCGACGGCAGGGGTCTCAGGATGGTCCGCGGCTGCAGCCGCGGCTACACCAACCGCCAGGATTGGAACCTCGCCTTGCTTTTCCGACCCTTCCGGGCCTCCCGGTTCCAAAAGCTCCGCCTCAACGTCGCACGCTGATCTCAAGGTTTATGACCTGATAAGCCAGCTCGCGCGGGTCGGTGCCGATCCGGCGGCCCGGCTGGTCGCACTCAAAGCTTAGAACCGTCTCCCCCGCGGGGAGCGTGAGGCCGAAGCGCATCTCGCCGGGCTTAACGCCGAAGGTGTCGCCGAAGAGCATCCGCTCCCCCGCGGTCACCCGCAAGCGCTGCTCCCCGGATCCAGCCCCAACCAGACCGCTCATCGCCACTTTCAACGGCGCTCCACTCGAGTTGTGCAACCGAAGCTCCGCCTTCCCCGCGCTCCAGCGCCAGGTGTTTCGGCCGTGCCGCTCCGGCCCGTGCCAGCCCTTGCCCGCGGAAACCCGTACCGCGTCACGCACCGTATCCTCCGCGCGCACCGCGAAGAACTCGCGCGGCGGCGAATACTCGAAGACCGCCGCCGCAACCGTGAGATTTCCCGCCAGCAGGACCGGCAGCCACTTCCTTCCGCGGGGAACGAGAATATTGAAGGCGAGCGTCATCGGTAGCAGCACACGGGTCGACGCGCCCGGATAGCCTTCCCACACCGGGGTGGACAGGAAAACCGCCATCAACGCGAAAGCCGCGCCGACGCGCCACCAGCGATCCTCCGGGCGCGGCCGGAACGCGAGGAAACCCCACTGCACCGCCAGCGCCGCCACGGTGGCGAGCGTGGCCCAGGCCAGCGGCGTCGCGTCGGTGGCACCGGCATCACGCAGGGATGCGCCAAGTTTCTCGAGGTAGCCGGCGAACGGATAGGTGAAGTTGCCCATGCCCGGATCCTCGGCCGGGCCGAAGCGCCAGCGGACGTAAGCCATCCAGGCGAAGAGCGGCGCCGCCACGAGGGCGACCTGCCCGGCGACCGCCGGCCAAGTGCGCGGCGCCCGCAGGTCGACCCGCAAGCCGGCGGCGGCCAGGAGACTGGTCTCCTTGGCCAGACCCGAAAGCGCGAGCGCGGCCCCGCCGGCCACGCCGCGACCATCCTCCAGCCAACGCATGGCCAGCGCGACGAGCAGCAGCGCCGGGCCGTCGACGAGCGAATGGCGAACGCTCATGCACATGCCGTGGGAAAACATCACCGCGCTCCAGCGGATCACGTTGCCCCAGCCATCCGGGGGGAACCACCGCAACAGCACCCAGCCGAGCACGAGCCAGCAGCCGACGTTGAGCAGAGCGTAGGCCGGCACAACCCACGCCGGCCGGCCCGCGCCGAGCGCCCATGCCGCCCAGCTCGTGAGGATGCGACGGGCGCGGTAGGGCAGGTTGTCGATCGCCCGCAGCAGCTCCGGGTTGTCGAGCGCGGGATGCAGCGCCAGCTGCACGTAGTAGGCGCCATCGTAACCCGCCGAGCCCTCGTAAACATGGTGGGGCACCGCGCGCAACGCGCTCACCTTGGTCTCACCGAGGATATCACCGATCGAGAGCAGACTCGTGAACCCGCGGTCCGGGTCATGGAACTCCGCCACCGCCAGTAAAAAACCGGCCACCAGGCCCGCCAGCACGAGGCGCGGGCGGAGCCGCAACCACCGCAGGAGGAAGCCGCGCGGGGCGTCGTCGGGCGGACGCGTCATGCGCGGCAGGCGGACCGGCGCCGGCAGAAGGGGGACCGCGGACCGCGCGGGCGCTTGAATTCCGTTTTTGCCACAGACAGGGTGCGCGAATCCCAAAACGCGACCGCGGCATGTCAAATCCGAATCCCCCCTCCGGACGAGCGTTCGCCCGCTGGCCGCTCCTGGCGGGGATCGCGGCCCTCTTGCTGTACGCCGTCTTTCTCCACCGCCATGCAGCGGTGGTGGCGGGAGGCGCCGACTCCTCAGGGTACCTGAACAGCGCGCGGCTCCTCGGCGAAGGCCGGCTGCAGGAGACCTTGCGCGCGCCGCCTGAGCTTGGCCCCGTGGCGCGGCTGGACCGGATGCACTTCCTGCCCCAGGGGTTTTTCCCGGCGCGTGACGCCGACCGGCTGAATCCCACCTACCCCACGGGACTGCCGCTGCACCTCGCCGCGGCCCAAGCCGTGTTGGGAACCGGTGCCGGCACATCAGCCGTCATGCTCGGGGCCGCGGTGGGCGCGCTGGCGCTGATGTACCTTGCCGCCCGCTGGCTCGGACTCGGACCACCGCTCGCGGGCGCCGGGGTGGTCGCGCTGGCGGCCTGCCCAGTGTTTCTTTTCACCTCGATCCAGCCCTTGAGCGACACGTTGGCGACCACGTGGGGGCTCGCGGCGCTCGTCGCGGGACTGCGCGCCGGCGGCTCCTCGGCCTGGGCGGCGGCGGCCGGAGGGGCGCTCGCGGTCGCCACCTTGGTGCGGCCGACCAACCTTCTGCTGGCACCGGCGCTGCTCCTGCTCATCGGATTTTCCCCGAGACGCTGGGCGGCGTTCGTCGCCGGGGGCCTGCCGGGAGCGGCGTGGCTGGCCTGGTACAACCACGCGCTCTACGGGCACCCGCTCGCCTCGGGCTATGGCAACATCGGGGCGGCGTTCGCGCTGGAATACGGTCCGCGGACGGCGCTCCACTTCGCCAAGTGGCTCGCGCTGCTGCTGCCAGCGGCGCTGCTGGCGCTGCCGCTGGCCGCGGCGGCCCGGAAGGAAACACGGGGCCGGCGGCTGCTGGCGCTGTTACTCGTGTTCGCGGCGATCGCGGGATGTTACGCCTTCTACGAGGTTTCCCATGAGGTCTGGTGGTGCCTGCGCTTCATCCTGCCGGCGATGCCCGCCCTCATCCTCGCCGGTCTCATCGGGGTCGAGGCGCTGGCGCGGGGGCCGGGCGCGCGCTGGCCGCGGGTCTTCCGCCCGGCGGCGGCGGCGGTCCTCGTCCTCTGGGCCGCGGCGATCGCGGTCCACTGGTCGCCGCGCCTCGCCGTGTTCGAGATGCGGCGCTACGAGCAGGCGTATGCCGACGGCGCCGGGGCCGCCCTCGCACGTTTCCGCCCGGGCGCGCTCGTGGTGTGCTCCGCCTTCAGCGGCGCGCTCTATTACTACACCCCGTTCGCCGTCCTGCGCTCCGACCAGCTGCAGCCGGCGGACTTCACGCGCCACGCGGAACGGCTCCAAACCGCCGACCGGGAGATCGGCGCGGTGCTCTTCGAATCGGAGGCGACCGAGGCTTTCCGGCGCTGTCCCGGGAACTGGACCCGCGTCGCGCGCGTCGGCAACGTCGGACTCTGGCGCCTCGCGCCGCCCTGATGCCGCCCGTCCTCGTCGATCTTTCCCACACGTCGCACACACGCGCGCGCACCGGCGTGCAACGCGTGGCACGTTCGTTGCGGAACGCGCTGGGCGCGGAAGCCATCGCGATCACGCACGATCCCCACCGGCGCGCGTGGCGGCCGCTGGAGGCATGGGAAGAGGCCAACCTTGCCCATCCCGGGGGAACAACGGGCCGAGGCGCGCGATGGCCGCTCGCACGGCGGTGGCTCGGCACCTTCCGGCGCCTGCGGCACCCGGAGGCCCCGCCGCTCCCGGCCAACGCGGGACTCATCGTGCCCGAAATCTTTTCCCCGGGCGTGGCCGCCGCGCTGCCGGCGCTTTTCCGGGCGACCGCCGGCCCGCGCGTCGCGATCTTTCACGACGCCATCGCGCTCCGCCTCCCCGAGCTCACCCCGCCCGGCACGGTGGCGCGTTTCCCGGCGTACCTGCAGGAGTTGCTGGACTTCGACGGGATCGCCGCCGTGTCGGCCGACTCGCGCGACGCGCTGGTCGACTACTGGCGGTGGCTCGGAATCCCGCGCACGCCACCCGTGCGCGCGATCCCGCTCGGCACGGACCTGGAAGCCGCGTCACCGCCGGCCGGTGCGCTCCCGGAGACTCCATTGGTGCTCTGCGTGGGGAGCATCGAGGGCCGCAAGAATCACCTCGCGCTGCTTGAGGCCGCCGAACGGCTCTGGGACCGCGGCTTCCGCTTCGAGCTGCGGTTGATCGGGCTGCTGCAGCCCGCCACCGGCGCGCGGGCGCTCGCGCGCCTTCGCGCGCTGCAGGCGGCCGGACGGCCCTTGCGGCACGACGGCCCGGCGGAAGACGCGACGGTGGCGGCCGCCTACGCCGCCTGCAGCTTCACCGTCTACCCCTCCATCGCCGAGGGATTCGGGCTCCCGGTGCTGGAGAGCGTGGCCCGCGGCAAGCCGTGCGTTTGCTCCGGCCGCGGCGCGCTCGGCGAGGCCGCGGCGGGCGGAGGTTGCCTCACCATGAGGGAAGCCACCCCGGACGGCCTGGCGGAGGCGATCGGCCGACTGCTCGCCGAACCGGCACTGCTCGCGGAGTTGACCGCGGCGGCCCGCCGCCGCCCGATCCGCACTTGGCGGGATCACGCCACGGAACTCGACGGCTGGCTTTCCGAACTGCGCTCCGCGCGGGGGTAGTCGAACCCGCGCCGCGGGGGAACTTTCATTTGCAATCCCGCGAGTCGGGAACCACGGTTCGCGCCGCATGCCGCTCAGCCTCTTCACCCGCAACCGGAAAGCCCTGCTCTCCCGCTGCCAGGACGATTACGCGACGAAGATGAGGCTGAAGTACGCGCCTTACTACCACGCGATGGAAGCCCAGACGGGCACCAACGTGAGGCTCAACGGCCGCGACATGATCATGCTCTCCAGCAACGACTACCTGGGGTTGTCGTTTCACCCGAAGGTGATCGAGGCCGGCCAGGCCGCCATGAGCAAATGGGGCACGAGCACCACCGGGGCACGCACCTCGAACGGTTCGCGCTTCTACCACGTGGAGCTCGAGGAGAAGCTGGCTGAGTTCCTCGGGCGCGAAGCCTGCCACATCCACGTCGCCGGCTACCTCTCCTGCCTCTCGAGCGTCGCGGCCTTCGCGCAGAAGGGCGACCTCATCCTCGCCGACAAAAACATCCACTCGTGCCTGTGGGACGGCATCAGGCTCTCGATGGCCACGGTGGAGCGCTTCTCGCACAACAGTCCCGAGGATCTCCGCAACGTCCTGACCTCGCTCGGCTCCGAGGCCGCGAAAATGATGGTCATCGAGGGTGTTTACTCGATGGAGGGCCATATCGCGCGCCTGCCCGAGCTCACCGAGATCGCCGAGGAACACGGCTGCTTCACGGTGCTCGACGACGCCCACGGCTTCGGCGTGCTCGGCCGGCGCGGCCGCGGCACCGCCGACCATTTCAACCTCAACGACAAGGTCGACGTCGTCTGCGGCAGCATGTCGAAGTCCCTCGCCAGCACCGGAGGCTTCATCGCGGCCTCACGCGAGATCATCGAGTACCTGCGCTCGCACTCGAAGCAGACGATCTTCTCCGCCGCCATCAGCCCGAGCCAGGCCGCGATCGCGCAGACCTCGCTGCAGATCATGCAGCAGGAACCGCAACACCTTGAGAAGCTCTGGGCCAACACCCGGCGCTACCGAGCGATGCTCAAGTCGCTCGGGCTGGACACCTGGGAAAGCGAGACCCCAGCCGTCCCGATCGTGCTCGGCTCCAAGGAGCGCGTTTACCTCTTCTGGCGGGCCCTGATGGAAAAGGGCGTCTTCACCGTCATGTCCATCGCGCCCGCCGTGCCCGCCGGCAAAGACCTTGTGCGCACCGCGATCTCCGCCATGCACACCGAGGAGCAGTTCGAGCGTATCGCCGAAGCGATGGCCTACGCCGTCCGCAAGCTCTGACCGGCGCACCGCGCCATCCTTCAGTCCCCCGCTTCAGCGCAGCGGCACCGGCCGCTCTTCCACGCTCTCCCGCACCACGCGCAGCGCCGCGAGGTGCGGTTCGGACTTCACGTCCTGGCTGAAAAGCCGGAACACGACCATCCAGCCCGCCCAGGCCTTCAGGCCCGCGGTGAGATGATGGTACTCGTTCGGCGGAAGATTCGTTTTCCCAACCAGCGCGGCATCGGTGAACACGCAGAAAGTGCCCACCCCGCGCCGGGCTGAAAGCTCCTGGAACTCCATCGCCTTCTCCACCGAACCCGCGACGTACTCCTGGAAAAACTCCACCATGAGCTCGTTGCGCCCGCGGAGGCGCAGCGCCTTGCCGTCGGGATCGGGCAGAAAGGAAAACTCCAGGCTCGCCGCTCCGTCGGACGCGTTCAACGCGGCACGCGGCGCCCCGCCGGAGTCGCGCGACTGGACGAACTTGAACCCCGCCGGCACCGCAATCGAGACCCGCCTCCCGTCGGGCAGCACAACGGACTCCTCGCGCTGCACGGCACCCGCGCTCGAGACCGTACCGGCCGCAAGGGCGATCAACACGAGAACACGGACGAACGCGGGGGCGAGCATGGGTGGGAGCTTCAGCACAGCCCCGCGGCTCCGCAAGCGCCCGTGGCGCTTGCCATCCGCCGGCGGCGGACCGTTCACTGCCGCCGCCCCCGCATGAGAACCCCCGTCCTGCTCGCCGCCTTGCTCGCGTTCGCCGTCTCCACCCGGGCCGCGCGGCCGAACTTCCTCGTGATCCTCGCCGACGATCTCGGCTGGTCCGACCTCGGCTGCTACGGCGGCGAGATCCCGACGCCCAACCTTGACGCTCTCGCCCGGAACGGCCTGCGGTTCACCCAGGCGTACAACACCGCGCGCTGCTGGCCCTCCCGCGCCGCGATCACCACCGGCTACTACGCGCAGCAGGTGCGCCGCGACATCGTGCCGGGCATCGCCAGCGGCGGCCGGGGCGTGCGTCCCGTTTGGGCGCCGCTCGTGAGCGAACTACTCCGGCCCGCCGGCTACCGGAACCACCATTCCGGGAAATGGCACATCGACGGCCGCCCGCGCGACCTCGGCTTCGACCACAGCTTCGAGATCGGTCAGGGGCAGAACAATTTCTTCAAGGCCCCGGGTAACACCGACGACGGCGTGCCCGACGTCCAGACGCCCGATTACCACGTGACCGTCGCCACCGCCGAGCGCTCGATCAAGTACCTGCGCGAGCACGCGGAGAAATTTCCCGGGCGCCCGTTCTACCAGTACCTGTGCTTCACCGCACCGCACTTTCCCCTCCACGCGCCGGCCGAGGACATCGCGCGCCACCGCGACACCTACCTCCGCGGCTGGGACGAGATCGCCGCCGAGCGTCACGACCGGCAGCGGCGCATGGGGCTGGTCAACCACGACCTGCCGCCAATGGAGCGCGACGTGGGGCCGCCCTACCACTTTCCCGACGCGTTCCCGATCCTCGGCCCGGGTGAAATCAACCGCCCGCTCCCTTGGACCGAACTCACGCCCGAGCAGCGCCGGTTCCAGGCCGGCAAGATGGCGGTGCACGCCGCAATGGTGGACCGCATGGACCGTGAGATCGGCCGCGTGATCGCCCAGCTCAAGGCGATGGGGGCGTTCGATGATACCGTAATCCTTTTCGCCTCCGACAACGGCGCCAGCGCCGAGATCATGGTGCGCGGGGACGGTCACGATCCCTCAGCTCCGTTGGGATCGGCGCGCACCTACCTTTGCCTAGGGCCCGGTTGGTCAAGCGCCGCCAACACACCTTTCCGCCGCCACAAGACCTGGGTGCACGAGGGCGGCATCGCCACACCGTTCATCGCGCACTGGCCCGCCGGCATCAAAGCCCGCGGCGAATTGCGACGCACTCCGGTGCATCTGATCGACGTCGTGCCAACCCTGCTGGAACTAGCCGGCGCGACGAAGCCCGCGGCGGTTCGCGGCCATGACGTGCCACCCGCGCCGGGACGAAGCCTCGTGCCGGCATTCGCGGCCGACGTGAACATCGCCCGCGACTTCCTCTGGTGGGAACACGAGGGCCATCGGGCGATCCGCGCGGGCGACTGGAAACTCGTCGCGCTGAAAGGAGGCGGCTGGGAGCTTTACGACCTGTCCCGCGATCGCGGCGAACAACGTAACCTCGCCCCCGCGCAGCCGGAAAAAGTCCGGGAGCTGGAGGCACTCTGGTCGCGTCAAATGGAGACCTCCGCCGCGCTCGCCCTCACCGACCCGCCTCCACCCGAGGCCCCCAAGAAGGGCAAGGGAGCGAAGGGCAAAAAATAAGCCTCACGCTCTCAACGGCCCCATAGGAATCCGGTCGGTGGCTCAACCGCACCCCACAAACGCCCAACGCCCTGACCCCTTGGGTATGGGGTCAGGGCGTTGAGTGTTTTTTAGGGAGGAGTCGCGGCTCAGAGGGCCTCGTAGATTTCGAGTAACGCCACACCAGTCTCGCCGGCGGCGCCGTTCACCTGCGCGGTGTAGTTCCCTGGCTCCAGCCGGGCGAGTAAGGCGGCGTCACCGCTACCGGTGACCAAGGGGAAAGCACCCGCCACCGCCGAGAGGCGCGCGATCTCCAGCGCATCGGAAGAACCTGTCCAGCCGGAGTTAGCCGCCACGGCTGACTGCCCGCGAAAGAGCGTGAGGGTCGCCTTCCTTAGCGCACCCTCCACACCGAAAGCTCCGAGCGTCGGGCCGATCGCGCGGATTAGCACGGCCTTCGGCGCTGTTCCCGCGACGGTGAAGCCGGCGATCAACGCTGCATCCTCCGTTCCCGCGACCGCCCGCGCCGAAAGATTAGCGAGACGTGCCCCGCCGTCGACGGCCGCCAAATCGTAAATCTCCACCAGCCCGTTGCCGCCACGTCCCAAGGCGTCGGTGATCACCGCCGTGTACGCCGCCGGTGCGAGCGTCGCGAGCAGCGCCGAATCGGGCGAGGCGACATCCAGGGGAAACAACCCCGCCCGTGCCGACGCAGCGGCGATTCCCGTCGCGTCGCCACCGGACGCCCAGCCCGCATTGGCGCCGAGCACCTCCGAGCCACGCACGAGCTCGATGCGCGGACGCGCCAGCGCGTCGGCCACGCCGAACACCCCCAGCGTCGGGCCAACGCCGCGCACCAAAACAGGCTTTGCGGCCGCGCCCGCCAACACGAAGCCCACGATCACCGGCTCGGCTCCCACCCGGGCGCGCGTCGATAAACCCGTCAATCGCTCGGCCACAGGGGCACCGGCGCGCGCCGCCGGCGGCGACCACCCGAGCACGAACCCCGGATCGCGGTAACGCGCGGTCGTCGCGGCGTCGATCCGCCGCGCGTCGACCAACCGGCGGGAGAGATCCAGCGGGTTACCCTCGAGGTCGGTCGAACCCGCCTCCCAGAAGCGCACGTCCGGCGCCGCCGTCGCGTTGTTCAGCAGCCAGCCCTCCGGACGGATGTGCGGCCCCATGGCGCAGCCGATAAAAACCACCTCACTATACGGCCACGTGTTGGCCACGCCGGCACGCGGATCGATGCGCGCGAGATAGACGTTGGTCACGCCCGGAGCGGCGGTCAGGCGGCAATCAACATAGACGTTCCCGCGCCCCGCCTCGGCGTTACGCACCTGCGCGAGGTAGCCGGCCGAGACCGAGCGGATCTCGCAGCGCTGGAAAAAGCATGCTCCGCCACCCCACATAAAATCAACGTCCCCCTCAATAAGGCTGTCGGTCACGAACAGCGCGCCGTTCCAGAGCAATGTGTCCTGGAAGCTGCGCAGCGTGACGCGGTCGAGCACGACACGGCGCCCGTTGCCGCGCAGGGCCTCCGCCTGGGAGCCGCCGCGGGGGGTGGTGTTGTGCAAGGTGAGGAACTCGAGCGAGACATCGTTGGCGTCGATCGCCACCATCGCGCGGTTGTTGCCCGCGTTGAAGTTGTTGTTGTTGGCGTAAGCGATGACGCACGCCTCGCGGTCGGCGCCGCGCAGCGTGAGGAACGGCCGTCGGGAACCGATGTAAACCATCTCGGGGTAAACACCGGGACGGATCGCGATGAGCCGCGGGCGCGCGTTGCTGAGGGGCACGAAGTCGATCGCGCCCTGCACGGTGCAGAAATCCCCGGAGCCGTCGGCCGCGACCACGATCGAAGAAGCGTCCGCCGCCGGACCCGACGCGCGCACCGTGAATCGCGGCTCCGCTTCCACCGCGAACCCCGCGAAGAACCCTCCCGCCGCCGTGGTGATCGCACCGGGACTGACCCGCAGGCGATAGGTGCGACCCGCCGCCAGCACGCCGGCGCGCGGGAAGAAAGTAACCACGCGGCCCGCCGCCATCAGCGGTTGGTAGCGGAAAGGCGTGGGGTTCCCTCCGATCAGCCGCGTGGGCGCCGCTTCCGCCAGATCGGCGGCGTCCGCCACCTCACCACTCGCCGCGTCCACCAACTGCACCCTGCCCGCTCCCCCGACGCGAACGTCCTCGTCGAACGTCATTCGCACCAACGTGTCGGCACATACCGCGGTCGCGCCGTCGGCCGGTACCAGCGCGGTGAGATTAAGCCCGCGCGCCGAGGCGATCAGCAGCAGATAAACCAAGGTCGTGAGCCACCGACGGGGAGCGGTCGAAGACATGGGGCGAAACACGCGCCGACCATCCGCAACCGCTTTCCCTGGGCAAGCGGCTCGACGCGCGGACCGTCCGCCGCCGGCGACCAGCAGTTCCCCGTTACCGCGCCCAGGACGTTCATCCGCACCCGCGACGGCACGCCCCAACCTGATTTCGCAACGAACCCGGCCACGTTCGCCGACGTCTGCACCTGCGGCCTTGCCGTCGCCGATCCTTTCCTCCGCGGCACCGGCAAGTCCCCCTTCGACCACGTCGAGCAGACCTTCAAAGTGTTCACCAGCTATCGCTTTTCCAAGGATGGCCCGCGACTCCTGCGCGGCGGACGGGCCGGGCTCGGCGCCAACCAGCGTGGTCCCACCGTGATCGGCTACCACGCCGCGAACAACGACGCCGTCATCCTCACCGCACCGCACGCCCTTCGATCGGCCTCGCGTCCTTCCGCTTTACCGCGGCAGTGTCACCGCTCATCGTCACCCGTGACTCCCTTGCATCGATGACGTCCAACCCGGTCCTCCGCGCCGCCCTTTTCGCCCTCGCCGCGGCGTCCGCCGCCGCCAAACCGGTGGACTTCAACCGCGACGTGCGGCCGATCCTCGCGGAGAACTGCTTTTCCTGCCACGGCTTCGACGAGAAGGGCCGCAAGGCGAAGCTCCGGCTGGATCTCGCCGAGACCGCCCACGCGGCGCGGGAGAACGGCACGCCGTTCAAACCGGGAGACCCCGCGGGGAGCGAAGCCTGGCAGCGCATCCTCAGCCCTCACGCCGACGAAGTGATGCCGCCGCCGGAGTCGCACCTCTCGCTCACCACCGCGCAGCGCGACACCATCCGTGCGTGGATCGAGCAGGGCGCGAGCTACTCCAAGCACTGGTCGTTCATCCCGCCCGTCGCCTCCACACCGCCGGTTCCGGCCGACGGCAACCCCGCGCCCGCCAACCCGATCGACGCCTTCGTGCGCGCCCGCCTCGCACCCGAAGGAATGAAGCCCTCGCCCGAAACCGACCGCCGCACGCTCATCCGCCGGCTTTCCCTCGATCTCACCGGCCTGCCGCCGAAACCCGCCGACGTCGACGCGTTCGCCTCCGACCGCGATCCGCGCGCCGTGGAGAACCTCGTCGCGCGCCTGTTGACCAGCCCGCATTTCGGTGAACGGCTGGCGCTCGATTGGATCGACGCCGCCCGCTACGCCGACACCAACGGGTTCTCCATCGACGGCGGTCGCCACCAATGGCTGTGGCGCGACTGGGTGATCCAATCGTTCAACGACAACCTGCCCTACGACCGCTTCCTGCTGGAGCAGATCGCCGGCGATCTGCTGCCCAACCGCACCGACGGCCAGCTGATCGCCTCCGGTTTCCAGCGGAACAACATGACCACCCACGAGGGCGGCACGATCCCCGAGGAGAACCTCCTCAACTACAACGCCGACCGCGTGAAGACGTTCGGCGAGGCGATCCTCGGTCTAACCCTCGCCTGCGCGCAGTGCCACGACCACAAATACGATCCGATCTCGGCGCGCGATTACTACCAGGTCTTGGCCTATTTCAACACCCTCGGCGACCGGGGGCTCGACGGCAACGCGGGCGTCAACGCCGGTCCGGCCGCGATGGCGCGTACCGTGTTGCGCACCGACGAACCCGCGGGCCTCGCCGCCCGCATCGCGGAGTTGAAGGCGCGCCTCGCCACGATCGAGCCGGGCATGCTCTCGCGCTGGAGCGCCCGCGAACGCGCGCTCCTCGCGACCCGCGGCCGCGATCTCGCCCTCCACCCGGTCAAGGTGCTGAAAGCCTCCACGCCAAACCGCGCCCTGATCGACATCGAGGAGGCGCGCCGGGTGCGCATTCGCGAAGGCGGTGAGCTCGCCGCGATCGACATCTCCGCCCGCCTGCCCGCGCTCGCCACACCGATCACCGGTGTGCGCGTCGTCATCCATCCGGTGCCGGGATTGCCGGGAGGAGGCTGGGGGCGGGGCCCGGTCAACCGAGCGGCGGCCGCCGCGGCCACCAAGGCGAAGCGCGCCGCGACCAAGGGCAAGGCCGAGGAGAAGGCGGCGCCGGAGGCCAAGACCCCCAAGGGCACTTTCCGCCTAACCGCACTGTCGGTCTCGGCCGACGCAGTCGCCGGGGACCAGATCGACCTCAACCGCCTGCGGCGCCTCGAACGCGTCACCGCCAGCTCGTGGGAGCCGGAGAACCCGCCGGCCGGCTGCCTCGACCCGCGCAACGACAGCGGATGGTCGCCCGACCTCGCGGCGGACGGATCCGTGCACCTCACGGCCACGTTCACCGAGCCGCTGAGCCCCGACGCCAACCCGTTTCTCAACGTGCAGCTCAACTTCGGGGCGGGCCGGCAGCTGATGCCCGAACTCATCGAGATTTTCGTGATGACCGGCACCGACGACGGCACCGACCTGCCGGAGGCGGCCGTGGCAGCGCTGGGGACGCCCGACGCGCGGCAGGACCGGGCCGCGACGGAGCTGCTTTGGAAGCTCTGCGCTCAGCGCACTCCGGAATTACGCCGGGAGCGCGTGGAACTGGCCAACCTCCGGGAACGACTCGCCGCGCTCACCGAGCCGCAGTCGACCATGGTGATGGCGATCGCGGAGAAGCCGCGCGAGACGTTCATCCTCAATCGCGGCGATTACGCGCAGCCGACGGAGAAGGTGACGCCCGGCACGCCGGCCGCGCTGCCGCCACCGCCCGCGGAAGCGCCCGCCGACCGGCTCGGGCTCGCGCGATGGGTCGTCATGCGGGAGAATCCCCTGCCCGCCCGCGTCGCCGTGAATCGGTTCTGGAAACTGCTGTTCGGCACCGGGCTCGTAGCCACCCCGATGGACTTCGGCGCGCAGGGCGAGTGGCCGAGCCACCCGGAGCTGCTGGACTGGCTGGCCGCGGATTTTGTCGCGCACGGCTGGGACGTGAAGCGCCTGATCACGCAGATCGCGACCAGCGCGACCTACCGGCAATCCTCGTCGGCCGACGCCAGCGCGCTCGAGCGCGACCCGGCGAACCGCCTGCTTGCGCGCGGGCCGCGATTCCGCCTCGCGGCCGAGCAGATCCGCGATCAGGCGCTCGCCGTGAGCGGCCTGCTGGTGCCCCGGGTCGGGGGACCCAGCGTGAACCCGTACTCGCCCTTCGACCTCTGGCGAGAGGTGAGCCACTACGGCAGCACGCCCGCGACGGCGCAGGTCTTCGTGCAGGACCACGGTGAAAAACTCTACCGGCGCTCGATGTACACCTACTGGAAGCGCACGGCGCCGCCCGCGAGCATGGTCGCATTCGACGCGCCCAACCGGGAGGTGTGCACGGTGGTCCGCGGCAACACCAACACCCCGCTGCAGGCGCTCGTGCTGCTCAACGACGTGCAGTTCGTGGAGGCCGCGCGCGTCCTCGCCGAACGCCTGCTCGCCGCCGCGGCCGACGACGACACGCGGCTGCGCCACGCGTTCCTCGCCACCCTCTCGCGACCGCCCGCCGCCGCGGAGACCGCCGTGCTTTACCGCGCACTCGCCCGCGAAAGGGTGCGCTACGCCCGCGACGAACCCGCCGCCCGCGCCCTGCTCGCCGCCGGCGAATCACCGCGCGACGAACGCATCCCCGCCCCCGAGCACGCCGCCTGGACGCAGGTTGCCTCGCTGGTGCTGAATCTGAGCGAGACCGTGATGCGGAACTGAGGCGGAAAAACCGTCCGCTTCCTCCGATCCCGATGGCCGCGCACCTTTTCTGCCGGCGCCTCGTCCGCGTTTCCGCGGCACTCTTCGCCGCGACCGGCGCGGGTGCCGCGCCAGCACCGGACTCCCCGGTATTGTTCCCGCCGATCGTGGTCACCACCTCCAGCGCCGGCCACGACGCGTTCACGATGCCCCACGCGACCACCCTTGTGATGGAAGACGCGCTCCGCGACCGCCAGGCCCGCACGCTGCCGTCCGCGCTCGAGGAACTGCCGGGCATCATGGTGCAGAAAACCGGGACCGCCCAGGGCTCGCCGTACCTGCGCGGCTTCACGGGTTTCCGCACGCTCCTGCTGGTCGACGGGATCAGGCTCAACAACTCCGTCTTCCGCGACGGCCCGAACCAGTATTGGGGCACCGTCGAACCGCTCGGCCTGGAACGCCTCGAGGTGGTGAAGGGCCCGGGCGCCGTCGCGCACGGCAGCGACGCCGTCGGCGGCACGGTCAACGCCGTCACCCGCACCCTCGCGCCCGACGGACCACCGGGTGCTTTCGCCGGAAGGTTTCTGCACCGGTTTGCGTCGGCGGATGAATCCCACGTCGGCCGGATCGACGCCGCGACGCGGCTGAACGGTAGCACCACGGCGCAGATCGGACTCGCGGCGAAGCGCTTCGGCGACCTGCGCTCCGGCGACGGCGTTCAGCCCTACACCGGCTACGACGAGCGAGGCGGCGAGGCGAAGCTGGCGTGGAGCCGCGCGCCGGGTGAAGGACTCACTTTTCTCTGGCAGAACTTCGCGCAGGAAGACGCGTGGCGGACCCACACGACCGTCCACGGCAGCTCGTGGCAGGGAACGCGGCCCGGCAGCGATCGGCGCCGGTCGCTCGACCAACACCGCCGCCTGCAGGCGCTCCAGTACCGCGCCGCGCCGCGCGCCGGAGGCCTGGACCGCTGGCACCTGAGCCTTTCCCGGCAGGAACAGTCGGAGGACCAGCTGCGGATCCGCGCTGACGGACGGCGGGAGGAGAGCGGATTCCGCGTCGGGACGCTGGGCGCCCTCGCGCAGGCGAGCAGCCCCGCGGCGGCCGGCCACTGGACGTACGGCGGGGACTTTTTCCGCGACCGCGTCAACTCGCACGCCACGCGTTACCTCGCCGACGGCACCCTGTTGCAAAGGGAGATCCAGGGTCCCGTGGCCGGGCGCGCCACCTACGATCTCGCGGGGCTTTATTTGGAGCGTCACCTGCGAGGCCCCGGGGGAATGCACCTCGTCGCGGGCGGACGCATGAGCCAAGCCAGCGCCGATGCCCGCGACGTGCGGGATCCGCGAAGCGGGCGCGCCATCCAGCTGCGGGAGAAATGGCGTTCCGCGGTGGGAGCCGCGCGTGCGGTGCTGCCGCTACGGGAGGACGGGCGCCGGAACCTTTTCGCGGGAATCAGCCAGGCTTTCCGCGCCCCGAACCTTTCCGATCTCACCCGCTTCGACATCGCCGAAGGCGGCCAGATCGAGACCCCCGCGCCAGGCCTCGCGCCAGAACACGCGACCGCCTTCGAGGCCGGCTGGCGGGTCCGCGAGCGCACATGGTCCGCGGAGGTGGCCTTGTTCCACACCGATCTGCAAAGGCAGATCATCCGCACGCCGACCGGCGCGCGGGTCGACGGCCTCGCCGAGGTGACGAAGCGTAATTCCGGCGCGGGCTACTGCCACGGCGTCGAGGTGGCCGGCAGCCTGCAGCCCGCGGCGCCCTGGACCCTTTGGGCTCACGCCACCTGGATGCGCGGCGCGCTGGATTACTTCCCCTCCGCGGACGCGATGCGATTGGAACGGGGACCGATGTCGCGCGTCATGCCGCCCACCGTGCACGCGGGCGCACGCTGGCGGGCGCCGGACGGCCGCGCCTGGCTCGCGATTTCCACGACCGCGGCCGCGCGGCAGAACCGGCTCGCTCCCGCCGACCGGTTGGACCGGGAGCGCATTCCGCCCGATGGCACGCCGGGCTACCACGTCGTTTCCCTACGCGCCGGCTGGCGCCCCCGCCCGTCACTTGTGTTCAACGCGGCGCTCGAGAATGTCACCAACGCCGCGTACCGGAACCACGGTTCCGGCGTGAACGAACCCGGACGCGGCGTTGTCGTGACCACGGAGCTGGGATTTTAGCGGAAGCCGACGTCGGGAAATCCCGTTGAAACCGTGGCTTTGCAGTCGAAACTCTGCATCCGGCAACGCGACCCCGGCGCGTTCGTACCCTCCATCCATCCTCGCGCGTCGCCGCCTCGACGCCGTGCGCGTCTCCTTCCCCGGCTTTTCCCCTTCATGACCGTGAGCCCTGCCTTCCTCCTGCTTTCCGCCGCCTTCCTCGCCACGGCGCCCGCCTTCGCCGCCGAAGCCCCCGCCCGGCCCAACGTGATCGTGGTCCTCGCCGACGACCTCGGCTGGACCGATCTCGGTGCGTTCGGCAGCGATCTCCATGAGACGCCGGTTCTCGACCGCCTGGCGCGCGAGGGCATGAAGTTCACCCAGAACTACTCCGCGTGCACCGTCTGCTCGCCGACGCGCGCCGCGCTCATGACTGGCAAATATCCGGCGCGGCTCCGCATCACCGATTGGATTCCGGGCGCGATGCCCGACAACCCGAAGCTGGTGGTCCCCGATTGGACCAAATTTCTGCCGACCTCCGAAACCAGCCTCGCGACGGTGTTTCGCGCCGCCGGCTACGCCACCGGAACCATCGGGAAATGGCACCTCGGCGGGCCCGCCACCTATCCGGAGAAGCACGGATTCGACGAGAACATCGCCGGGACCGACAAGGCCCAGCCGCCCAGTTACCACGCGCCCTACAACATTCCCACGCTCAAACCGGAGGGTAAGGAGGGCGAGTACCTCACGGACCGCTTGGGGGACGAGGCTGCGCGTTTCATCGAGCGTCATCAGGCCCGGCCGTTCTTCCTCTACCTGCCGCACTTCTCCGTGCACACGCCGATCCAGGGCCGCGCTGATCTCGTGGCGAAATACCAGGCCCGCATCCGCGAGGGCATGCGGCACCGCAACGCCGCGTACGCCGCCATGACCGAGAGCCTCGACACCGCCGTCGGCCGCGTAGTCGCCACCCTCGAGCGCCTGCGGCTCCGCGAGCGCACGATCATCGTTTTCACCTCCGACAACGGCGGCCGCATCACCCAGGGCACCACGACCAACCAGCCCCTGCGCTTAGGCAAAGCGTCGGCCTACGAGGGCGGCGTCCGCGTGCCGCTCATCATCAATTGGCCGCGCGTGATCCAGCGCGGCGGGGTGTCCGACGCGCCCGTGATCACGATGGATCTCTTCCCCACGCTGGTGGAACTCGCCGGCCTGCCCGCCTCGGCGGCGCGCACCGCCGTCGACGGCGTGAGTCTCGCCGGCCACCTCCGCGGCGGCCCCGTGCCCCGCCGCGCTACGCTCTTCTGGCACTACCCCCACCACCAACACTACCAACTCGGCGGCGCCATGCCTTACGCGGCCATCCGCGCCGGTGACTACAAACTCATCGAGTTCTACAACGACCTGAAGGACATCCGGCTCGAGCTCTACAACCTGCGCGCGGACATCGGGGAAACGAGGGACCTCGCCGCCACGGAGCCCGGGCGTGTCGCCGAAATGCGCGCGCAACTCCACGTTTGGCAGCGCGAGGTGGGCGCGCAGATGCCGGTGACCAATCCCGCCTACCAGCCCACCAAGCCCGAATACACTCCGCCGCCCGCGAAGGCCAAGAAGGGCGCCGCCAGGGGCTGACCAACGCCACCACGAGATCTCGCTGCGCGACGTGGTCGCCTACTTGCGGACTAAGCGACAAGTGCCGGTCGTGCCGTGAACGGCGATTGATCCGGCGGGCGGGACCGGGACCCGGCGCCCGCGCGGGCGGTCAGAGCAACACCAAGACGAAAAGCAGCAGACTGACGATGATTGAAAGGGCGCCGAGCAGCCGGCGTTTCTCCACGCGCCGACCGGCGAGGTCGGCACTGATCTTGTCGTCCTTGATCGCCTCCTCCATCTCGCAGCGGTAATCCTCCTGCGACCACCGGAGCCAAAAGCCGACGAACAGGAACAATCCCGCCGCAGCGAAAAATAGTTCGCGTGATTGGATCCCGCGAACGATGGCCCCCGGAAACGCGCCCGCCGCCACAGGAGCAGCGCCGGCCGGTCTCTCCGGGACGGAGGGTGCCGACGGTGGCGTGGCGGAGGTCACGGGCGCCGGTTTCATGAGGACCGGGGACGCCCCGGGGACCTGCTTCACCACAGTCGTGGCCTCTTGTTTCCCTGAAGATCCGGCCGGCCCGCTTTTATTCTCGCGCAATCGATCCGGTCCGGAATCGAGGCTCCCGGAAGCCGCGGCCGGAGTCTGACGGCTCGAATCCAACTCCGCCGCGGAGGTTGCCAGCACCAGCACCGCGAAGACGCCGAGGCACCTCACGGCGACAACAAGCGCCGGGGAATACCTTGGAGGGAAATCGTGCGGGGCCATGATTTCACTAACGAGGGCAGAGACAGGATCGTGGGTATAAGGCGCACAAGGCATTCGTTTTTCACAACTGATTTGTCGATGAACTAAATGTCAGTGTTCCCCCACCAGGCCCAGCCCTCCGCCGCGGCACCTCAGCTTTGTCTTGCGGAAACCGCCGGCGCGCGCGTTCCCTCGCGGTGAAACTCATGGCGCAGCCCGACAAACCGATCGAGAAACTCCTGGAGAAAACCATCTTCGCCAGCCGCTGGCTGCAGGCCCCGCTCTACGTGGGGCTGATTCTCGCGCAGGGCATCTATGTCTACCAGTTCCTGATCGAGCTCTGGCACCTGGTGCACAGCGCGGCGACGCAGACTTTCGACAAGAGCGTCGCACCCGACCTGAGCACGTTCATCATGCTCGGCGTCCTTGGTCTGATCGACGTGGTGATGATCGCGAACCTCCTGATCATGGTGATCATCGGCGGCTACGAGACCTTCGTCTCCCGCCTGGACCTCGAGCACCATGACGACCAGCCGGAGTGGCTGAGCCACGTGAACGCCGGCGTGCTCAAGGTGAAGCTCGCCACGGCGCTGATCAGCATCTCGTCGATTCATCTGCTCAAGACGTTCATCATGGCGCTCAACCCGCCGGGCGGCGTGCCGCTCAACAGCCAGGGCGTGATGTGGCAGGTCATCATCCACTGCGTGTTCGTGATTTCGGCCATCGCCCTCGCCTGGACCGACAAGCTCATGATGGCCGGCGTGAAAGCGGTTAAAGGCAACGCCGAGGGGCATTGAGCCACACCCCGCGCAGCGTTCAAAAGAACGCCCGTGGAAATTCGCGAAAGGCGGCTTGCGCGCCGGAACGAGGGTAAGTTCGCTCCTCGGAATTACGCATGTCTGAAGTTTTAGCCCCGCCGCCCCGCCCTCTCCAACGCGCCGTCTCCGCGCTGATCCAGTGGTTTGATTCCGACCACACCCCGGGCGGGGCGGACCGCATGCGGCAGGAGCCGGATCGCGTCGACTGGGTGCGCTGCATCCCGTTCATCGTGCTGCACGCCGGGTGCCTCGGCGTGATCTGGACGGGCGCGAGCGCCACGGCTGTGTGGACCGCGGTGGGGCTCTATTTCCTGCGGATGTTCGCCGTCACCGGCATCTACCACCGGTATTTCTCCCACAAGACGTACAGCACATCGCGCGCGGGTCAGTTCCTCCTCGCCCTGTGGGGCGGCACCACAGTGCAGCGCGGCGCGCTCTGGTGGGCCTACCACCACCGCCATCACCACCGTCACTCCGACGATCCGGAGGACGCGCACTCCCCGCACGTGCACGGTTTCTGGTGGTCGCACATCGGCTGGATCACCAGCCGGCGCAACTTCCCGACCGACTACTCCACCATCCGCGACCTCGCGAAGTACCCGGAGCTCGTCTGGCTCAACCGCTTCGACACGGTCGTGCCCGCACTGTTCGCGCTCTCGCTCTTCGGCGCCGGCGCCGCGCTCGAGACCTGGGCCCCGGGTCTGGGGGCTGATCGCTGGCAGATGCTGGTCTGGGGCTTCTTCATCAGCACCACCGCGCTGTTCCACGGCACCTCTTGCATCAACTCCATGGCCCACCTGATGGGCCGGCGGCGGTTCAAGACCAGCGATGACTCCCGCAACAGTTTCATCCTCGCGATCATCTGCCTCGGCGAGGGTTGGCACAACAACCACCACCGCTACCAGTCCTCCACGCGGAACGGATTCTACTGGTGGGAAATCGATCCGACCTATTACGGGCTGAAAGTCCTCTCGTGGACCGGATTCATCTGGGGCCTGAAGCCGGTCCCGCGCTCCATCATGGAGGAGGCCGCCCGCGCCGACCACGAGGCCAGCATCTCCGCCGCCCAGCGCGCGTCCGCCGTTCACCCGGAACTCTCCCCGCTCGCCAAGGTGATGCCCGCCGCCGCCGCCATCGCCGTCGCCACCGCCGCGCAGGCCGACCTGCCGAAGAAAGCCGATGGCCCCGCTCTGCACCAGAATGTGCCGGGCCAGGTGGAGAACCCGCCGCCCTCGGCTTGAGGCGGCACGCCCTCGCCGCAGTCGGCGCGTCCGGCGTCACACCGCGGCCGTAGCACGCGCAAACCACCATGCCTTCCCTCGCCATCGTCGGCACCGGTATCGCCGGCCTCGGCTGCGCCCGCTTCCTGCACCGCCACCACGAGATCACGGTGTTCGAACAGGAGGACCGCATCGGCGGCCACACCCACACGGTGGACGTCGATGAGGCGGACGGGCGGCGTGTGTCCATGGACACCGGTTTCATGGTGTTCAACCGTGTCACCTATCCGCACCTGACGCGGCTGTTCACCGAGCTGGCTGTGCCGGTGAAGCCGACCTCGATGTCCTTCAGCGTGCGGCACGCCGGCAGCGGCCTCGAGTATTGCGGCTCCTCCCTGAACCACCTCTTCGCGCAGCGCCGCAACCTTTTGCGGCCGCGGTTCTGGCGGATGCTGGCGGCGGTCAACCGTTTCAACCAGGAGGCGGTCGCCGCGCTCGAGGACCCGGCGGTTGGCAGCGAGTCGCTGGGAGAATACGTCCGCCGCCGCGGCTACGGGACCGATTTCCTCGAGCTATACCTCGTGCCGATGAGCTCGGCGGTGTGGAGCACGCCGCTGGAGCTGATGCTGGCTTTTCCGGCGACGAGCCTGCTGCGCTTCTTCCACAACCACGGTTTCCTCGGCATGCACACGCAGCACCCGTGGTGGACCGTCGACGGTGGGTCGCGAAACTACGTCGCGCCGCTGGTCGCGCCCTTCCGGGACCGGATCCGGACCGGCGACGGGGTGACCCGCGTGGCTCGCGGCCCGGGCGGGGTGGCGCTCACCACAAGATCGGGACGCGAGCAGACCTTCGACCGCGTCATCCTGGCGTGCCACGGCGACCAGGCGCTCCGGCTGCTGGCCGACCCCTCGCCCGACGAGCGCCGCCTGCTCGGTGAGTTCCACTACCAGCCGAACACCGCGACGGTGCACACCGACGAGTCCGTGATGCCCCGCGCCCGCCTGGCTTGGTCGAGCTGGAACTACGAGCTGAACCGCGACGCGGCGGGCCGCCCGTCGACGGCGACGCACTACTGGATGAACTCCCTGCAGGGGGTCTCCGATCGCGCGAATTACTTCGTGAGCATCAACCGCCCGGAGGCCATCGCGCCGGGCAGGGTACTGCGGCGGATACCGTACGAGCACCCGCTTTTCAGCCTCGGCGCGCTTCGCGCGCAGGCGGAGATCCCGGCGCTCAATGCCGCCGCGCGCGGCTCCCGCGAAACCTATTACGCCGGCGCATGGCAACGCTACGGCTTCCACGAGGACGGCCTCCTCAGTGCCGTCCGCCTCTGCGAGCTGCTGCTCGGCCGCGATCCGTGGACGGCGTGAAGCCTCGCGGTAACGGGGGACGGACCTTGCCCCCGCCCGTTGCTTGTGCAGGCTCCGACCGGCCTACGCCGTCGGGCGCACCCGCCCATCCCGGCCGGCCGCAACCTTTCCCGCGAAGCCAACCGGCGATGAAATCCTGCCTGTACGAGTGTGAAGTGATGCACGCCCGGTTCGAACCGCGCGCGCACCGCTTCTCGTACCGGATTTTCCTCTTCGCGCTGGATTTGGAGGAGATCCCGGAGCTTGCGCGAAAACTCACGCTCTTCTCCGCGGGACGTTCCAATCTCTACTCGTTCCGCGACCGGGATTATCTGCCGCTGGGCGAACGCCAGCACCTGCCCGCATCCCCCGAGGCCCCCAGCCCGCAGGAAGCCGACCTGCGGCAGCGCGTCGAGACGTACGCCGCGGCCAACGGGGTGGATATCTCCGGCGGTCGCGTGCTGCTGGTCACCCTGCCGCGCGTGTTCGGCTACCTGTTCAACCCGGTCTCCTTCTATTTCTGCCTCGATCGCTCCGGCGCACCCGCCGCCGCCATCGCCGAGGTCACCAACACCTTCCGGGAGATGAAGCCGTTCTTCCTGCGGCCCGACCCCGCGGACGCCGCGCGCGGTGTCTTCCACCTGAGGGTGCCGAAGCATTTCTACGTGTCGCCGTTTTCCGACGTCGACGTGGCCTTCGATTTCCACCTTCGCCTGCCGGCGGATCGCCTCGCGGTGCGCATCGACGACTACGCCGGCGAACGCCGCACGCTCACCAGCACGCTCACCGGCGACCGGCGCGCACTCACCTCCGGTCGCCTGGCCTGGTTCACGTTCAAGTATCCCGCCCTCACCCTGCGTGTGATCTCCCTGATTCACTGGCACGCCTTGCGCCTCTGGCTGAAGCGGGTGCCTTGGTTCGCCAAGGCCGCCCGCGCCGGCGATCAGCGGGGGCTTTACCGCCCGCATCACTCCCTTTCCCCCGGCCCCGCGCCGATCAGTCCCGCCGTCCCGTCCGAATCCGCATGAGCACGCCGTCCTCCGCCACCTCGACCTCCTCCGATCTCGCCGGTCTGGCGGCCCCGGCCCGCCCTTCCCTCGCCCGCCGGTTCGTGCTCGATGCTCTTACCGGCCTGCGCCGCGGCCACCTGCAGCTCGAACTGCCGGGCGGTGCCGTCCGCGAGATCGGCGACGACCCTTCCACCCCGGCCGTCATCCGCGTCCGCCGCGAGGCGTTCTTCTCGAAATGCTTCTGGTCGGGCGACATCGGGTTCGCCGAGGCTTACATCGACGGCGACTGGGATACCCCCGACCTGACGGCCGTCATCGCGCACTTCGTCCGCAACGTGGATGACGCCCCCACGCTTTCCGGCTCGCGCCGCGCCGCGACGACCCGGCTCAACCTGCTGCGGATCGCCAACCGCGTCCGCCACCTCCTGCGGCCCAACACGCGCTCGATCGCGCGCCGCAACATCAGCGAGCACTATGATCTCTCGAACGACTTCTTCTCCCTCTGGCTCGATCCCTCGATGATGTACTCGTCGGCCCGCTGGCCCGCCGACGCCGCCCATCTTTCGCTCGAGGACGCCCAGCGGGAGAAGAACGAGGCCCTCTGCCGCCACCTGCGCCTACGCCCGTCCGACCACGTGCTCGAGATCGGCACCGGCTGGGGTGGCTGGTCGCTCCACGCCGCGCGCAACCATGGGTGCCGCGTCACCACCGTCACCATCTCCCGCCAGCAGCACGACCTCGCCGTGCGGCGCGTGGCGGAGGCCGGTCTCGCGGACCGCGTTGAGGTGCGCCTGCAGGACTTCCGCGACATCACCGGCCGCTTCGACAAGCTCGTCTCGATCGAGATGCTCGAGGCCGTCGGCCACCGCAACCAGGAGGCCTTCGCGGACATGGTCGCCCGGGTGCTGCCGGCCGGGGGCGTCGCCGCGTTGCAGTTCATCACTTGCCCGGATTCCCGCTACGAGGAGTTCCGCCGCGGCGTCGATTTCATCCAGAAGCACATCTTCCCCGGCTCGCTGCTCCTCTCGGTGAACCGGATGAACGACCTGCTCGCGCACGCGGGCGGTTTCGTGCTCCACCGGCTGGAGGACTTCGGGCCCGACTACGCCCGCACCCTGCGGCTCTGGCGGGAGTCCTTCCACGCGCGGCTCGACGCCGTGCACGCGATCGGCTTCGACGAGCGCTTCGTCCGCAAGTGGACGTACTACCTCTGCTACTGCGAGGCCGCGTTCGCCCTGCGCAACATCTCCGTCGTGCACACCGTGCACACGCGGCCCAACAACGCCGCGCTCTGACCCGCCGCCCCGCGCCCCGCGTCATGATCACTTTCCTCCGCGCCCTCTTCCTCATCGTCATCGCGTCAATGCTGGCGGTCACGACCTGGGCCAGCCTGCACACCCCGATCTTCTCGATCCCGCGCGACGTCTTCACGCACCCGTGGTTCATCGCCACGCTGTTCGACGCCTACTGGGCGTTCATCGCGTTCTACGTCTGGGTGGCCTGGAAGGAGCAGTCCGCCGCCGCGCGCGTCGGCTGGTTCGTGGCGATCATCGCGCTCGGGAACATCGCGATGGCGGTGTACATGCTGCGCGAACTCTTCGCGGTGCCGGCCGGCGGCCCGCTCGATCCCGTCTTCACCCGGCGCAACCCGGGCGGCATCCTGCTGCCGGTGCTGCTCGGCGTCGCGGGGGTCGGCGTCTACCTGCTCGCCTGAGCGCATGGAACCGGCCGGAACGGCGCCCGGCGCGCGCGAAAGTTTCTGGCGGCGCCGGATCACCGGTCCCGTGCGGCGGCAGCTCACGCTCGGTGTCACGCCCGACCGTCTCGCGGTCACCTTGGCGGTCGGCGCGGTCTGCTCGCTCTTCCCGTTCCTCGGTTTCACGTCGCTGCTCAACCTGGGCGCCGGCCTCGCGCTCCGGCTGAACCAGCCGGTGCTCCAGACGCTCAACCAGCTGCTCGGCCCGGTGCAGCTCGCGCTGATCCTAGTTTACGTGCGCGCCGGCGAATTCGCGTGGGGCGCCTCCGGCCAGCCGTTCACCATCGGGGAGATGCTGGCCGCCTTCCGCGACTCGTCCGTCCCGGAGTTCCTCGCGCGTTTCGGCTGGGCCGGCGTCCACGCGTTCACCGCGTGGCTGCTGACCGCCCCGCTGCTCGCCGCGGCGGTCTACCTTCCCTCCCGCCCGCTGCTTCGCCGTGCCGCCGCCCGGCTATCCGCGGCGTCCGCCGCGCCCGCCGGCGCGTAACCTTCGCATGTCCGCGCCCGCCCTCTTCCTCCTCGCGCTCGCCGGCCTTGGCGGCGCCTTCGCCGGCGTCTACCTGCTCGCCCGCCGCCTCGACAACTACGGCGTGGTCGACGTGGCGTGGTCGTACGCCTTCGCCGTCCTCGCCCTTTTCTACGCCGCCGCCGCCAGCGGCTGGCCGGCCCGCCGCTGGCTCCTCGCCGCGATGGTCACACTCTGGAGCGTGAGGCTGGGCACCCATCTTTTTGTGCGCGTCGCCGGGCATCATCCGGTGGAGGACGCCCGATACGCGGCGCTGCGGCGCGATTGGAACGCGGATTTCGCGTTCCGGATGTTCCGGTTTTTCCAATACCAGGCCCTTTCGGTCGTGGTGCTCGGCGTGGGTTTCCTGATCTCGGCCCGCAATCCCGCGACGGGCTTTCATCCGCTGGAGATCGCGGGCGCCGCCTTGTGGATCCTCGCGGTCGCAGGGGAGGCGGTCGCCGACGCGCAGCTCGCGGCGTTCAAGCGCGATCCCGCCAACCGCGGACGCGTTTGCGATCGCGGTCTCTGGGGTTGGAGCCGCCATCCCAACTACTTCTTCGAGTGGCTCGTGTGGGTCGCCTTCTTCCTCTTCGCCCTGCCCTCGCCCGGCGGCTGGTCCGCCCTCATCGGACCAGTCGTGATCCTCTACCTCCTGCTGCGGGTGACCGGCGTGCCGCTCGCCGAACAGCAAAGCCTCCGCTCCAAGGGCGACGCCTACCGCCGCTATCAGGAGTCCACCAGCGTCTTCTTCCCGCGTCCGCCGCGCCGCCCGGCCGCTTGAATCGTTTTCCCATGATCGACACCCTGCTCGAGAAGAATCTGCTCCCCGACGCGCTGATCCGCTTCGGCATCCGCCGGCTGCTCGCTCAACGGCTCCGGGAGGAGGCGGGTTACGACCGCGCCCGCTACCTCGCCGACCTGCGCACCCGGCCGATCGCCGAGGAGACCCGCGCCGCCAATGAACAGCACTACGAGGTGCCAACCCGCTTCTACCAGTACTGCCTCGGCAAGCGCCTGAAGTACTCCGGCTGCCTCTACCCGACCGGCCGAGAGACGCTCGACGAGGCCGAGGAGCGCATGCTCGCCCTTTACGTCGAGCGCGCCCGCATCACTGACGGTCAGGAAATACTCGAGCTGGGCTGCGGCTGGGGCTCCCTTTCGCTTTACCTCGCGGAAAAATTCCCCGGCGCCCGCATCACCGGGGTCTCCAACTCCGCCACCCAACGGGAGCACATCGAGGCCGAGGCGCGCCGCCGCGGGTTCACCAACCTCACCATCCTCACCCGTGACATGAACGCGTTCGACGCGCCCGCCGGCCGTTACGACCGCGTCGTCTCAGTCGAGATGTTCGAGCACATGAAGAACTACCAGCGGCTGCTCGCCAACGTCGCGCGCTGGCTGAAGCCCGACGGCCTCCTGTTCGTCCATATCTTCACCCACTCCACCCTTTCGTACCACTTCGTCGCGCGCGACGCCTCCGACTGGATGTCGCGGTATTTCTTCACGGGCGGCCAGATGCCCGCGCACGACCTGCTGATGGGCTTCCAGGATGACCTGAAGCTCGAGCAGGATTGGAAGGTCGACGGCACTCATTACCAGCGCACCGCCGAGGACTGGCTCCGCAACATGGACGCCCATCGCGCGGAGATCATGCCCATCCTCGCGCAGACCTACGGCCCGGAGAACGCCGTGAAGTGGTGGTCCTACTGGCGGGTGTTCTACCTGGCGTGCGCCGAGCTGTGGGGCTACCGCGGCGGCCGCGAGTGGCTCGTGAGCCACTACCTTTTCCGCCGCAGCTGAAAGGCCTCGGAGGTCCCGGACCAGCTCGGCGGGGTGCGTCAGCCGCTCAGGAGGCCGGCCTGCAGACACCAGCGGGTAAGGCTGGCCACCTCGCGCACCCCGATCTTCGCCATCAGGTTGGAACGGTGCTTCTCCACCGTCCGCACGCTCAGCCCGAGCTCGCGGGCTATCTCCTTGGAGGGCCGGCCGGTCGCCACCAGGCGCGCGATCTCCTGCTCCCGCGCGGTGAGAGGCAGCGACGCGAGACGCCGCGCCTCCTCGTCCCCCCGCGCGCGCGGCGACTGGCGACTCGCGAAGAACATTCCTCCTGCGAGCACCGTCCGCACCGCCTGCAGCAGGAGCTCCACCGATCCTCCCTTGTCGAGATAGCCCTCGATCCCGAGCGAGATCAGCTCCGCCGGCAGGCGGCCGCCCGGATGCGTCGCCAGCAGCAGGACCTTCGTGTCCGGAAGTTCGGTCCGCACGGTCCGGATCAGATCGCCGCCCCCGAGGTCCGGCAGCACCAAGGCCGTCACCAGCAGATCCGGCCGTTCCCGCCGGCAATACCCCAGGCCTTCACGCGCCGTGCCGAACTCCGCGACCACTTCCACCTCCTTGATCTTGCCCAGCGTCAGCCGGATCAGCTGGCGAAACAGGGTCTCGTCCTCGAGCAAAACGACGCGCTTCATTCGGTGAAAGGCGGGACCAGCCCGCCGACCACAACTCTGGCGCGCAACCCGCCCGCCGCAACCCCGCCGCTCGTGCACCGCAAGCAAACGCGACTCGCCAAGCCGCCACCCGGCCGCTGACTTCTGTCGCCCCGGCTTTTCCCATCGTGCAACGCCTCGCCGCCATCCTGGTTTTCCCCGACGTCGAGATCCTCGACTTCGCCGGACCCTTCGAGGTGTTCGGCGCGGCCGACGAAACCGCCGGAGGAGGTGTCCTCCGCGTGGTGACCGTCGCGGAGTCGAGAGAAGCGGTCACCACCCGGAACGGTCTGCGCGTGATTCCCGACCACACGCTGGCGGATTGTCCCGCCGCCCAACTGCTGGTGATCCCTGGCGGCTACGGCACCCGGCGGCTGGAGGTGTCACCCGTGATGCTGGCGTGGATCCGTGAACGGGCCCGCGACGCCGAGATCACGATGAGCGTCTGCACCGGGTCCATCGTGCTCGCCCGTGCCGGCCTGCTCGACGGGCTGCGGGCCACCACGCACCACACGGCGTTCGACCGGCTGCGCTCGGCGGGACCGGCGGTCCTTGTCGAGGAGTCGGCCCGGTTCACCGACAACGGCCGGATCCTAACCGCCGCCGGAATCGCGGCGGGAATCGACTGCGCGCTGCACGTGGTCAGCCGCCTGCTAGGGCCGCTCGCGGCGACCGCGACCGCCCGCTACCTGGAACACGCGCCCACTGGCGCCGAAAAAAGCGGGGAAAACGGTCCGTGACCGCCGCATCCGGGCCGTCGCGCGGCGCGCTCATCGCCGGTTTCGCGACGATCTACCTCGTCTGGGGCAGCACCTACCTCGGCATCCGCGTGGCCGTGGAGTCGCTGCCGCCGTTCCTCATGGCCTCGTTCCGGTTCCTCGTCGCCGGCGGGGTGCTGCTTGCCTGGCTACGCTTGCGGGGGGAGCCGTGGCCGACACGCGAGCAATGGCGCGTGAATGCGATCATCGGTCTTTTCCTCCTGCTGGGTGGCAACGGTGGCGTCACCTGGGCCGAACAATTCGTCCCGTCGGGAATCACCGCGCTCATCATCGGCGTAGGTCCGCTCTTTGTGGTGCTGACGGAGTGGGCATGGCCGGGGGGAGGACGCCCGTCGGTCGCGACTTTCCTCGCGCTCGGGTTGGGCTTCGCCGGTGTGACATGGCTCGCCGCTCCCTGGGAAACCGCATCAGGCGACGCGCTCCACACGGGTGGCGTCGCCGCGATCCTGCTCGCGTGCGCCTCGTGGGGCGTGGGCACGATCTACTCTCGCCACGCGAAACATGGCGCCGGTCCGCTCGCCGCCGCGGCCTTGCAGATGCTCGGCGGCGGGGTCGCTCTCGGGGCGGTGGCGCTGGTCCACGGCGACTTCCGCGGGTTCGATCCATCCACCGTGCCGGCCCGGGCCTGGGGCGCCGTGGGGTACCTGATCGTGGCCGGGTCGCTGATCGGCTTCTCGACTTTCGCCTGGCTCATGCGCCAAAGCACGCCCGCGCGCGTCGCCACCTACGCCTACGTCAATCCGCTCGTAGCCGTCATGCTCGGCTGGTTGATGCTCGGCGAGCCCGTCACGTCACGCGTGTTGCTGTCCGCCGTCCTCGTGGTCGCCGCCGTCGTGCTGATCACCGTCGAACGCAACCGCGCGCCGGCCGACGGACGTTGAAGTGGGGCGATCGGTGCCGGTCGCGCTTCATTCGCTTGTCCTGAAATCGAGGCGCCGCGACCGAGAGGTTGGGCAAAAGACGAACTGCCCAGGCCGGGGGACAGGAGCAAACGGAGGTAACGGAGGATGGGGTGAAGCCCCAATGCTTCGTGTCAATTCGTGTCCCTTCGTGGTTCCCACACCTGGCCTTCCTTCGGCTTCGCCTACATCGGCGTCCATCCGCGTCGATCCGTGGTTAACAAGGTTCGGCTTCCCCGGGATCAGAATTCACGCCGGGGCATCCGCGCGACGGCGCCGCGCGAATCATCCCGTGATCTTTCACCTGCACCGAGAGCAATTCGTGCCGGGCGACCCGGCCGCGATCTGGGAGTTCTTCTCCACGCCCCGCAACCTCGACCTCCTCACCTCGCCGCACTTGCGGTTTCGCATCGTGGGCGACGTCGCGCCGCGAATGTACGCAGGACAAATCATCGAGTACCGCTTGGGGATTGTGCCGGGGGTTTGGACCCGTTGGCTCACGGAGATCACCCATGTCCGCGAGGGCGAGTTTTTCGTCGATGAACAGCGGGTCGGGCCCTACCGGATATGGCACCACGAGCATCACTTCACCCCGGCGCCGGGTGGCCTGCGCATGACTGACCACGTGACCTACGATCCCGGCTGGGGCCCGCTCGGAACCATCGCCCGCGCCGTGTGGATCCGCCGAAAGCTCGACGCGATCTTCGATTTTCGCGCCGGCCGCACCACCACCCTTTTTCCACCACGCTCCCCGGCTTGGTAAAACAGGACGTCGCCAATCCGCGGCTGCCGGGGCTTCCGGACGGCGGGCGCAGGCGGCCGGATCGGGCGGGGACGGTCCCGGGCGGGAAACTGATCAACCGCGCGAAACCAGGGCCTCCACCTCGGCCCGCCGGGGGATCGGGCCCTGCGCTCCCGGTCCCCGCGTCGAGAGCGCTGCCGCGACGTTTGCCACCGCGATCGCCTCGGGAAGTCCCGCCCCTTCCGCAAGCCGCGCCGCCAACGTGCCGGCGAACGTGTCACCCGCTCCCACCGTGTCGACCGGCCGCACCGGGTGGGCGGGGAACTCCCGGTTCCCATCCGGGCTCACCCAGAGCGTCGGCGCGGCACCGCGCGTCACCACGAGGTGATCCACCCCACGCCGGGCCGCGGCGGCGGCATCCGGCGTCACGAAGATCTGCGCGCACTCGCGCTCGTTCACAATCACCACGCCGATCCGCACCGCGCCCCAGGGAAAATGCGCGGCCACGGGGGAAGGATTGAAAAGCGTGCGCAATCCGGCCGCCGCGGCCGCCCGCAACGCCGCCACCGCCGCCTCGGCCGGAACCTCCAACCCCGCCAGCAACACGCGGGAATCAGGGGCGAGCGCACCTACCGCCCGCTCCACCGCCGCGGCGGACACTCCACCGTTCGCACCCGCCGCGACCACGATCTGATTTTCCCCGCGATCATCCACGCAGATCAAGGCGGCTCCGGTAGCCACGCCCTCCGAAGTTTTAATGTGCGAGGTGTCGACACCCTCCGCGCGCAGGTGCGCCAGATAGGCCATGCCATCGGCGTCCTTCCCGACGGCCCCCACCATCGCCACCTCCGCCCCATGCCGCGCGGCAGCGACCGCCTGGTTGGCGCCCTTTCCCCCGAATTCCACGCTCATGCCGGTGGCGTGCAGCGTTTCACCCGCGGCCGGCAGCCGAGGCACGCGCCATAGCCGATCCAAATTCAGCGAGCCGACCACCATCACACGGCCCCGCGCCGCGGAGGATCCGGTGCTCCGGTTCATCCGAGGGAACCCCGACCGACCGACTCCCGCTTGAGACCGCGGGTCATCAAAGCCGCGAGGGCGGCGTCGGGCCGTTTGCCCTCGAAGAGGATCGCGCGCACCTCACGCAGGATCGGGGCGTCGATGCCGCGCTCGGCGCAGAGATCGGCGAACGAATCGGCGGTGCGATAACCCTCGACGACCGTCCGACGGCCGGCGAGCACGTCGGCGACCGGTACGCCCTCGCCGATGCGCTGGCCGAACTCGCGGTTGCGGCTCCAGCCGCCATAGCACGTCGCGACCAAGTCGCCGAAACCGCCGAGCCCGTAGAAGGTCTCAGGTCGCGCGCCCAGCGCGGCGCCGACGCGCACCATCTCGGCGAGCGCACGCGTGAGCAGCGCGGCCTTGGTGTTGTCACCCAACCGCAGGCCGTCGCAGCAACCGGCGGCGATGGCATAGATATTCTTGAGGCAACCTCCGAACTCGACGCCTGGCAGGTCATCACTCGTGTAAACGCGCAAGGTGGCCCCGCTGAACGCCTGTTGGAGGCGCTCCAGCGCGACATCGACCGCGCTCCCGGCGAGGACCATGGCCGACGGTTCGCCCCGCGCGACCCCGAGGGCATTGGTGGGACCGGACAGGGCGGCTACCCGCGCAACGGGCGCGACCGCGGCGATAACCTCAGACGGCCTCCGGTGGGAGCCGGCCTCGAGGCCCTTCACCAGGCTCACAATCACCGGCGCGGCGGCGAAGCGGCCGCAGGTTTCGCGCAAAACCTGGGCCGGACACGCGAGCAGGACGGCGTCGGCGGTGGCGAGGGATCCCGGTGTGGCCGAGACGTTGACTTCCGCCGGAAGCGGGATGCCCGGCAGATAGTCGGCGTTGACGCGCGCGGCCGCCATTTGGGCGGCATGCTCGGCGCGACGCGGCACGAGCGTGACCGCGTGCCCGAGACGGGCGAGGTGGACCGAGAAAGCGGTTCCCCAGGCGCCGGCGCCCGCGACGACAAAAATCATTCCGTCGGCTTAACCGCGAATGCCGCGAAATACACGAAAAAGCAGAGGATGGCGGACACCTTCAGCCGCATACCTTCTGCGGCTTACGCGCCTCCTCGCGGCCATCACATCGCTTGGCCGCAAGAAGGCGCAAGAGTCGCCAAAAAGGCGCGGCTTCAGGGTTCCCGCGTTGCTGGTTTCCAGACCCTGCGCGGCCCGCCTGTTACCCTAGGAACGCCGGGATCTTTTCGCCGGCGATCATCTGCTCGAAGGTCTCACGGGCATGGATGAGCTCAAACGCGCTGCCCTTCACGAGCACCTCGGCGGCCATCCCGCGGGTGTTGTAACGGCTCGCCATGGTGTAGCCGTAGGCGCCGGCGCTGAGGAAGCCGATCAGCTCGCCCTCGCGCACCTCCTGCATCGAGCGGTCCTTGGCGAAGCAGTCACCGCTCTCACAGACCGGGCCGACAACATCGGCGACAAGGGCTGGCCGGGTAGAATCGCGGTGGATGGGCACGATCTCGTGGAAGCTGTCGTACATCGCAGGCCGCACGAGGTCGTTCATGGCGGCATCGACGATGAGGAAGTTCTTCCCGGCGCCGCGCTTGAGGTGCTCGACGCGCGACAGAAGCACGCCGGCGTTGCCGACCATGAAGCGTCCGTGCTCGAGGAGGATGGTGAGGCCGAGCGTCTGCAGGAGCGGAACGAGGGCGGCGCCGTAGCTCTCGGGCGTGAGCGGCCGCTGGTCGGCCGGCTGCGACTCCCACCAGGACGAGGCTCCGCTGGCGAGCGCGTCGCGGTAGATGATGCCCATGCCGCCGCCGATGGAGAAATACGTGATGCCGTAGCGGGTTTTCAGTTCCGCCGCGAACGGTCCCACCTTGGTGACGGCCTCGACGAACGGCGCCACGGAGGTGAGCTGTGAGCCGATGTGCATCTGCACGCCCTTGATCTCCAGGTGCGGCAGGCGGGCGGCGGCCTCGTAGGCGGCGGCGGCGTGGCGCAGCGGAATGCCGAACTTGTTGTCGCTCTTCCCGGTCGTGATCTTCGCGTGCGTGTGGGCGTCGACGTCGGGGTTCACCCGGATCGCCACGGGGGCCTTCACGCCGAGCTTGCCCGCGACATGGTTGATACGGGCCAGCTCCGGCTCGCTCTCGACGTGGAACGAGAAAATCCCGTTGCGCAGCGCCAGCTCGATCTCGGCCTCGGTCTTGCCCACGCCGGCGAAAACGCTGGCGCGGACGTTGCCGCCCGCGGCGAGCACGCGGCGGATCTCGCCACCGCTCACCAGGTCGAAGCCGGCGCCGAGGTTCGAGAAGTGGCGCAGCACCGCGAGGCTCGAGTTGGCCTTCATCGCGTAGCACAGGCGGGCGTCGAGTCCCGTGAGCCCGCGTTGCAGGCGACGGAAATTGTCCTCCATCGTCGCGGCGCTGTAGACGTAGGTCGGCGAGCCGTAGAGGCCGGCGACGGCCGCGAGGTCGACCGACTCGCAGTGAAGAGCGGAGCCCGAGTAGTGGAAGTGGTGCATGACGTCGAGGGAGGCTGGGCGAAGTGAGAGAACGGCGAACGTAGCCGCTTTCCGCTTGAAAAAACCACTTCAAACTTCGTCTGTTCGCCCATGCTTCGCGCGCTGCTCCACCTGCTCTCCGGCGGTTCGTCCCGCCGGCGCGGGGGTTCGGGCCCGCAGGGCCGTTTCCGCAGCGCGCAATTCACGAGCTTCATGGCGCAGAACAACCGGCGGCGCGTCGACACCGACCTGCTCGACGCCGTGCTTCGCTCGCGCCGGATGCTTCGCCACCTGCTCAAGCTCGCGCTCGCCGGCGGCGGCGCGTGGGTGGTGGTGGAGAGCGCCCGCGCCCTCTCGATCTTCTGAGGGCCGCCGGCAGCGGCCGGCCGCGACAGCGGACTTGATCAACGCTCCCGCGGGACGTTTGCTCGGCGTTTCACCCGCGCCCAACGCCATGATCCGCATCAACGAGAACTACACCAAGCTCAAGGCCTCCTACCTGTTCAGCGACATCGCCAAGCGGGTCTCGGCCTACACCGCGGCCAACCCCGGCCAGTCCGTCATCCGGCTAGGCATCGGCGACGTCACCGAGCCGCTGCCCCGCGTGTGCGTCGACGCGCTGCACGCCGCGACCGACGAGATGGCGGCGCGCGCCACCTTCAAGGGCTACGGCCCCGAGCAGGGCTACGCCTTCCTCCGGGAGGCCGTCGCGCAGCACGACTATGCGGCCCGCGGCTGCCAGATCGACGCCGACGAAATCTTCGTTTCCGACGGCTCGAAGTGCGACTGCGGCAACATCCAGGAGATCTTCGCGCAGGACGTGCGCCTCGCGATTCCCGACCCGGTCTATCCGGTGTACGTCGACACCAACGTGATGGCGGGCCGCACCGGGGCCAACGTCGACGGCCGTTACCAGGGCGTCACCTATCTGGAGAGCACGCCGGCCAACGGCTACGTGCCGGCGGTCCCCGCGGTGGCCACCGATCTCATCTACCTCTGTTTCCCGAACAATCCGACCGGTGCCGTGGCGACCAAGGCCCAGCTCACCGCTTGGGTCGAGTACGCCCGGCGCAACCGCGCGGTGATTCTCTTCGACAGCGCCTACGAGGCCTACATCCGCGACCCCGCCATCCCGCACTCCATCTACGAGATCGAGGGCGCGCGCGAGGTGGCGATCGAGTTCCGCAGTTTCTCCAAGACCGCCGGGTTCACCGGCACCCGCTGCGCCTACACCGTCGTGCCGAAGACGCTCATGGCCTACGACGCCGCGGGCAACGCGCACGCCCTCCACGCGCTGTGGAACCGGCGCCACACGACGAAGTTCAACGGCGTCGCCTACCCGATCCAGAAGGCCGCCGCCGCCGTGTACACCGAGGCCGGCCGGAAGCAGACCAGCGACCTGATCGACTTCTACCTCGCGAACGCGCGCCTCATCCGCGAGGCGATGAACCGCCTCGGCTTCAAGTGCACCGGCGGAGACAACGCGCCCTACCTCTGGATCAACACCGGCCACGACTCCTGGGAATTCTTCGACCTGCTGCTCAACCGCGCCCAGGTGGTCTGCACCCCCGGCGCCGGGTTCGGCAAATGCGGCGAGGGCCACGTGCGCATCAGCGCGTTCAACTCCCGCGAGAACGTCGAGACCGCCCTCACCCGCATCGCCGCCGCCCTGCGCTGAGCCGGGAAACGGGGCCCGGTGGCTGAACGCCGTCAGGCCCCCGCCCGCGCGCGCACCGTCGCGAGCCAGCGCGCGAGGTTAGTGCAGATGCGGGCCGGGTTGATGGGTTTGCTCTCGAACCCGTCCATGCCGGCCTCGAGGCAGCGCTGCCGATCGTCCTCGCCGGCGTTGGCGGTCATCGCCACGACCGGCACTCTGGCCAGCGCCGGGTCGGCGCGGATCCGGCGCGTCGTCTCAAAGCCGTCCATCTCCGGCATCTGCACGTCCATCAGCACGAGATCAAAGGGCACCGGCGAACCGCGCAGCACCTCGAGCGCCTCACGGCCGTTATCCGCCTTCTCCACCGTGGCCCCGGCCCCCTGCAGTAGCTCGACGAGGATCTGCTGGTTGAACTCGTTGTCCTCGACGACGAGGATCCGACCCACGAGACGCGGCGCCGGCATCGAGGCGTCACGTTCGCGCGCCGTTCGCGCCGCCCCCTCGGCGGCGAGCGGGAAACGGACGCGGAAGGCGAAGGTGCTGCCGCGGCCGGGCTCGCTTTCCACCCAGATGCTCCCGCCCATGTGCTCGACGATACGCTTGCAGATCGTGAGCCCGAGACCCGTGCCGCCGAACCGGCGCGTGGTCGAGGCGTCGGCTTGGCTGAACGGACGGAACAGGCGGTCGCGCTCCTCCGGGGAAAGGCCGATGCCGGTGTCCCGTACGAGAAACTCCAACTCGGCGGAAGCCGCGTCCCCGCCCGCCGGGCGCACTTCGATCACCACGCCGCCCGCGGCCGTGAATTTCACGGCGTTGCCGGCGAGGTTCAGCAGCACCTGCTCGAGGCGGAACGGGTCGCCCACCAGCGCGCGCGGCACACCTTCGTCCATGCGCACCACGAGCGAGATGCCCTTCGCCCGCGCGAGGTAACCCACGATCGAATCGATCGAGACCAACGTGGACTCCAGATCGAAGGGCCGCGCCTCCAGCGCGAGTCCGCCGGCCTCGATCTTGGAGAAATCGAGCACGTCGTTCACCGTCTGCATCAGGCTCTGCGCCGCGCGCTGGGTCTTCACCAGGTAGTCGCGCTGGCGCGGCTCAAGCCCGGTCTGGAGGCAGAGATGGGAAAGCCCGATGATCGCGTTGAGCGGGGTGCGGATCTCGTGGCTCATGTTGGCGAGGAACTGGCTCTTGGCGGCGGTTGCCGCCTCCGCCTGCTCCTTCGCGCGCGCGAGCTCGGCCGTGCGTTCCCGAACCCGCTCCTCGAGCAGCGCCTTCTGCCGCAGGATCTCCTCCTCGTAGCGCCTGCGGCCCGTGACGTCGACCTGCACCGAGACGTAGCGCTGCACCGCGCCCTCCTCCGAGAAAACCGGACTGATGTGCACGGAAACCCAGTACGGATCGCCGTTCTTCGCGTAGTTGAGGAGCTCCTCGCGCACCGACTCGTCGCGACGCAACGCCTCGCGGATACGGCCGATCGCCAAGGCGTCGGACCCCGCCCCCTGCAGCACCCGGCCGGGGTTCCGGCCCCGCACGTCGTCCAGCGTGTAACCCGTCCGGCGCGTGAAGGATTCATTGACCCACTCGATCCGCTGCTCGGGGTCCGTGATGATCACCAGATCGTCGGTCGCACTCGCCACGAGCGAGAGCTTCGCCACCTCGTCCCGCACTTCCTTCTGGCGGGTGACGTCGCGCATGACGCCCACCATTCCACCGGCCGGATTGCGCCCGATCGAAACCTCCGCCCAGACCAGGGTTCCGTCGCCGCGGCGCACCCGCAGCTGCGGGTAAACTGACTCGCCCGCGGCCGCCGGACCGGAGAGCAGACGCTCCATGACGGGGCGGTCCGGCCCGTGGATGAACTCGAGCAGCGGGCGGCCGACGGCCGCGGACGGCGCGACGCCCGACATCCGCTGCCACGCGTCGTTCAGGAAAACCAGGTTTCCCGAGGCGTCGGTCTCGAAGACGATCTCGGAGAGAATCTGGATGCGTCGCCGCATCCGGTTCTCCGCCTCGATCAGGGCCTCGGTGAGGCGGCTCGTGGCCTCGACGTGGATGTCCGTCGCAAGCGACGTGGAAAAGCTTCCGGCCGGACCCTCCGACATGAGCTGAGCCGGGGCGCTCAGGCCGCGGTGCGGACGAGCTCCTGGAGCACTTCCTTGCTCGAAGCCGCGCGGCCGTAGAGCGGGAAGATGTTCTTACAATAGAAGTCGTGCTCGCTCATCGTGCGCGCGGAGGAGCAGTCGGAGAGGATCGTCACCGCGAACCCCCGCTCGTAGGCGGCGCGCCCGGTGGAGTCGATGCAGAGCGAGGTGACCATGCCCGCAACGAGCACGTTGCGGATGCCACGCTGCTTGAGGACCTGCTCCAGGGTGGTGTCGGAGAAGGCATTGAATCCGACCTTGCCTGTCACGTAGTCGATGCGTGAGCCAAAGGCCAGGAGCTCGGGAATGGTGTCGGCGCCCGCGGTGCCGTGCTTGAACGCGCCCGACTGCTTGATCTTGTCGAGGATCCCGACGGCATTCGCCATGGCGCGGTAGTTCGGTTCCAGCACGATCGGGGTGGAGATGATCGACATCTCGGTCTTGGCGGCCTCGCGAATGAAATCGAGGGAGTTGTGGAGCACCTCGTCGACCCGGTTGGACTCCTCCACCACCCCGCGCAGGATGCCATTCTTGGCGAAGTAATCGTTCTGGTATCCCACGAGAATGGCGGCGGTGTTTTTGGCGTTCATGAGTTCTAAGGGTTGGGAACGGAGGTTGCTTGGGGTAAACACCCCTATCAAGGTAATTGAAAACACCCGACTATCGGAAATTTTTATCCCATCCGATCTCCGCCCACCGCCATATCCATCCCGTGCCCGACACTCCGATTGATCTCAACGCCCTCGGCGACTTCACCGGCCATGACCCGGTGCAGACGCTACGTCTTGCCCGCCATTTCGCCGAGACCACCCGCAAAACCCTCGTGGAGATCCTCGCCGCGCGCGACAGTGGTGATCTCGGCGCCCTGAACCGTCTCGGCCACAAGCAGAAGTCCTCCTCGGCCATGGCCGGCGCCCGCGAGTGCGCCAATCTTTGCCTGCACTTGGAAAAGGCCCCCGACCTGCCGACCGCCCTCGATCTGGTCGGCCGGCTGGAGCCGGCGATCAACGCCGTTTCGGCCTACGTCCAAACTCTCGGCGACAAACCGGCCGGCGGATAAACCGAAGTTCCCGGTAAGCTGACGGGCTCGTTTTCGCCAGCCGCCTCCCGCGCTCCTACTCATAGGTTTTTAGTCAGGGGCAGTTAGGCTAGTCCGGGATTTTCGGAAAGCCTGCCGCCTAGGTCGGATTCGAACCAACGAGGTCGGGCATCAACGGATGGACGGATTAACGCGGATGATTCCGAGCGGAGGCCAAGGTGCGACCGCCTTTTCTCGGCGACCTCGGTTTGCTCCGGTCGGATCGTTTGGGACAGGAGGGAACGAAGGCAACGGAGTAGGCGCATGCCTCCGCCATGATTTCTTCCGAGAAGGTCAGTCGGCCAGAGGACCTTTCCTCGTTACCCGCGTCATCAGCGAAATCCGCGGTCGAAGTTCACCATCGTCGGAATAGCCTTCGGCCACACGTTTGACGGCATAGTCCGGGGTCGCCGGACCCCGGCTACAAACGAACCCCTGTTATCCGTGTCGATTCGTGTCTATCCGTGGTTGCCCACTTCGCGTAGCTATTCGGGAGCCATCCTGAACGACGCTTCGGGTGTGGCGGAGCCGCGCTGGAAAATCAGCGGTTAAAAACCCGAACGATTCGGAACTGCCTTCGGTCGTCTCGCCCGCGGGACGATCCTGAGCCGGCGACCCCGACTACCAACATGTGTATTGATCCGCGTCGATTCGGGTCCCCGGGTTGATCCGTCGCGAACCCCTCGCGGCGATCCGCTCCGGCATCAGGCCCGGGGAACCTCAAGCAGTTCACCTACTTTCCGCAGCAGCGAGGCCGCGGTGAAAGGTTTGCCGAGCTGCGCGTCACCGAAGGTCAGAGAGGGGTGCTTGCCGCCGGCATCCTCGTCGGCGAGGCCGCTGACCGCGAGCACGCGCGTGCCCGAGTCGCGCGATCGCACGAACTCGGCGAGCTTCGCTCCGTCGAGCCCCGGCATGTCGTAGTCGGTGACCACCAGGGAGAACGCGGCGGGACGCTCGGCGTAAAGCGCGGCGGCCACCAGGCCGTCCTCGGCCGTTTCCACGACATAGCCGGCGGAGGTGAGAACCGCCCGCGCGATCTCGCGGATCGAGTCCTCGTCGTCGACCACGTGGATGTGCTGGCCGCGGCCGGCCGCGGCCGGCTTCGCGGCGGCTTCGCTCGCAGCGGCCTCGGGCACGTCGGCGGCGGGCAGGTAAACCCGGAAGGTCGTCCCCTTGCCCAGCTCGGTCTCGAGGGAGACGAAGCCCTCGTGGGTCTGCACGATGCCGCGCACCGTCGACAGCCCCAGGCCGGTGCCTTTGCCCTCTCCTTTGGTCGTGAAGAACGGATCCCAGATCCGCGCCAACACATCGGGCGGAATGCCCGTGCCACTGTCGCCGACCTCGATGACCGTCCACGGGCCGGGCCTCGCTCCCGGCAGGGCGCGGGCCTCGGCGGCGTCGAGCCGGCGATTCTCGCCGTGCACGTGCAGCCGACCGCCGCCGGGCATCGCGTCGCGCGCGTTCACGCAGAGGTTGAGCAGCACCTGGTGAATCTGGGTGGCGTTGCCCCGCACCGGCCAAAGATCCGTCGGGATGTGCTCCGCGAGCTCGATGGATTTCGGAAACGTCTGCGCGATCATCGTCGTGATGTCGCGCATCAGGTGCTTAACCTGCAGTGTCCGCCGGTCGCCGCTGACGCCGTGCGCGAAACCGAGGATCTGTTTCACCAACCCCGAACCGCGCGTCACGGACTTCTCCAGCGTGTCGATCAGCTTGAGGTCCGGGGCGGTCGTAAGCCGCATCCGCAGGAGCGACGCCGCCATGCCGATCGGGGCCAGCACGTTGTTGAGGTCATGCGCGATCCCCGCCGCCAGCATACCGATGCTCTCGAGGCGCTGCGCCCGCAGGAATTTCTCCTCGAGCGATTTCCTTTCGGTGACGTCGGCGCCGATGATCAGCCAGCCGTCCGCCCGGCCCGCCGTGTCCCGGAGGATCGTCACGCTGGTGTCGAGCACCCGTGCCGCGCCCTCGCGGGGGTTGGCACGGATCTCCCCGCGCCAGTCGCGCCCCGCGGCCAGCGCGGCCGCCAGCGAGGCGGAGTCGGCCGGATCACCGACCAAAAAGATCTCCTGCAGACGCCGGCCGTGCATGCCGACCGCCTCCCAGAGCAGGATCCTCGCGGCACCGTTGTTCCAGAAACGCACGCGCCCATCGAGGTCGGTTGTCGCGATCACTTCGCTCGCCTTGTCGAGCAGCTCGGCTTGCTCGCGCAGACGTTCCTCGCCGCGGAGCCGCGCGGCGTACTCGGCGCGGAGGGATTCGTTGGCGGTGACCAGCTCCGCGGTGCGCTCCCGCACGCGGTTCTCCAGGTTCTCGTTCAGCTGGCGCAGCTCGGCCTCGGCCCGTTCCAGCCGGTGGTTCTGCGCCACCGCGGCCTCGTAGGTCGAGAGTAACAGGCCGAGCGTCTGGCGGGGGTCGGCCGCGATGCGTACCGAGCCCTCGGAGCCGGGCAACACCAGGCCGGCGGGGGAGGCTTCCGGCGCCAACGCGCGCGGATTATCGCGGATCCGTCGCAGGCGCGGCACGAGCAGGTTCTCGTCGAGGGGCTTGGTGAAGAAATAATCCGCCCCGCACTCCAGCGCGCGCAACACGTCCGAGGTGTCCGAGAGGGACGTCAGCAGGATGACGGCGAGACTCGCCAGCCGCGGCTCGCCGCGAAGCCGGCGGCAAAGCTCGTAGCCGTCCATGCCGGGCATGTTGACGTCGCTCACAACGGCGAAGGGCAACGGGTCGGTGGCAAGGAAGGCCAGCGCCTCGGCCCCGTGGCGAGCGTGGCGCACGGCGAAGCCGTGCTCCTCGAGGACGAAGCGCAGCTGCACGGCCTGCGTCAGGCTGTCCTCGACGATCAGGACGTGGTCACGGTCGGCGGCCGCTGGATCGGAGGGCATGGTCATGGCGGAAATCGTTTCAGGCGGGTCCGGTCGCGGCGGCCACCGGCCGTCGACCGCAGTCGCGCAGCAGGAACGCGATGGATTCGGGCGCAAGGACGTGCACGGCCGCCCCGAGGCGGATCGCCTCGCCCGGCATCCCGTGGACAACCGAACTCTCCGCATCTTGCGCGATCGTGAGCGCGCCCCGGTCGCGCAGGAGCTTCAACTCCGCCGCGCCGTCCACCCCCATCCCGGTGAGCAGCACGGCGACGCACCGGGCGGCGAGCGGCCCCTCGGCAACCGTCCGAAAAAGATGGCTAACCGCGGGACGGTGTCCGCCCAGCGGCGGCGCGGCCGTGAGGGTCATTAAACCAGCTCCGTTCACCCCGAGGTGCAGGTGGTCGGGCCCGAAATACACCTGCCCGGGCAGGGGCCTCTCGCCCTGGCGCGCGATGCGCACCGGCCAACCGGTGACTTGCTGCAGCCACGCGGTCATCCCGGGCAGGAAGCCAGGCGAGATGTGCTGCACGATCAGCAAGGGCACGGGTAGATCCCTCGGCAGCTTGTTCAGCAACGCGTGCAGGGCCACGGGGCCGCCGGTCGAGGCCCCGATGACCAGAAGGGTGGCGTCGCGTACTGCCGCCGGCGAAGCCGACCCCGGCCGCGGCGGCGCGGCGGCCGGGGGACGCGCGCGCTGCCAGCGGCGAATCACCCGGACCTCGGACATCAGAACCAGGGTATCCGCGAGGTTGCGGGACGATGTCGCGAAGCCGGGATCGGCCGGACCGGCCGGTTTCTCCAGCACCGCGAGGGCGCCGGCCTCGATCGCGCGGAAGGAGATGAGCGGGTCGGTGCCGTGCAACCCGGAGCAGATCACGATCGGCACCGGCTGCGTCCCCATGATGCGGGACGTCGCCTCGAGGCCGTTCATGCCGGGCATGGTGACGTCCATCACGATGACATCGGGCCGCAGGCGTTCGTGCAGCGCGAGGCACTCCTCCCCGCTGGCCGCGCTCCCCACCACGTCGAGCCGCGGATCGGAGGAAAGGATGTGCGAGATCAGCATCCGGTCGACGCCCGAATCGTCCACCACCAGCACGCGCTTTTTGGCCGGCACGTTCATCCCGCGAGCCTCCGGATGATCTCCAGCAGGTTGCCCTGGTCGAATTCGCTCTTCACGATGTAAGCGTTCGCGCCGACCTCGATCCCGCGCTCGCGGTCACGCGGTGAGGCAAGGGCCGTCACCAGGATCACCGGCAACTCCGCCAGCCGGCGCTCGGCGCGGATCCTCGCCGTGAGATCAAAGCCGTTGAGGCGCGGCATCTCGACGTCGGACACCACGATGTCGAAAGATCCGGCGCGCAACGCCTCGAGGGCCTCCATGCCGTCGACCGTCGTGGTCACGCGATGCCCGGCGGCCTCGAGGATGCCCTTGATCAGCATGCGCGAGGTCACGGAGTCGTCGGTGACCAGCACGGAGAGCGGACCGCGCGCGGGAGCGGCGCGGCCGTTCGCGCCCGCCGTCGAGCGCGTGCGGCGCGCGGTGCGCACCAGGTCGCCGGGATTGAGCACCGGCACGAGGGCACCCGAGGCGAGCAGCGTGGCGCCCGCCACGTTGCGCACGCGCCTGAGCGGCGGCGCGAGATGTTTCACCAGCACCTCCTCGTCGTGGGAGACCTCGTCGACGGCGAACGCCACCCGCTCATCCCGCTGCGCGACCACCACCACGGCGAGCTGCACCGGCGGGGGCGGTGCCTCCTCGGCCGGCAGGTCAAGCGCATCGGCGAGCCGCGCCAGGGGAATGGCCCGGCCTTGGATTGTGATGGTCTCCCGGCCGCCGACCGTCCGCACTTCGCCGGCGGGCACCCGCGCGACGCGCTCGACCGCCGAAACCGGCAACACCAGCGCGCGCCGGTTGGCCCTCACGATCAGCCCGCGGAAGGAGGCCAGCGCCACCGGCACCACCAGACGGAACACGGTGCCGCGGGCGGGCCGCGTTTCCACCTGCACGCGCCCGCCCAGCTTCTCGACCTTCTCCCGCACGATCGCGAGGCCCAGCCCGCGGCCGGAAATGTCCGTGACGATCGGACTCGTGGTCACATCGGACTCGAAGATCAGCGCGATCGCCCTCCCCTCGTCCAACGCCGCCGCGGCCTCGGCCGTGATCACGCCGCGGCGCTCCGCCGCCGCGCGCACCCGCGCGACGTCGATCCCCGCGCCATCATCCGCCAGGGCGATCTCCACCTTGGCGCCGTCGACGGCGCCGACCGTGATGGTGATGCGGGCCGCGGCCGGCTTGCCGGCGCGCACGCGCTCGGCGGCGGGCTCCACCCCGTGGTCGGCGGCGTTGCGCACGAGGTGGATAAGGGGGTCGCGCAACTCGTCGAGCACGCGTTTGTCCATCTCCACCCCACCTCCCTCCACGACCAGCTCGATGTCCTTGCCCCGCTCACGACCCACCTGCCGCGCCAGCAACGGCAGGGCGTCGGTGATGGTGGAAACCGGCAGCATCAGCAGCTCCTTCGCCCCTTCCAACACCTCATCGACCAGCTTGTCGGCCGCACGCCCGTCGCGCCGGGCGGCGAGCTGGGCGGCCGCGAGCCGCGAGGTGGTGGCGCGCATCCGCGCCGAAGTCCAATCAAGGAAATCCGCCGTCCCGTGCGTGGCGCCATCAGGGTCGCTTTCGGCCGCGCCGTTCTGCCGTCCCCGGTGCCAGGCCGCCCAACGGCGATCCCACTCCGCGAGCGACTCGGCGATCTCGCGCAATTCCGCGGAGCGTTTGCGCGCCGACTGCTTGAGCCCGATGAGTTCCTCCGCGCTGCGCAGCAGGCGGTCCAGTTTCTGCACGGAAATGCGCACGGTCGCGGCCGGGCGCGACTCGTGGGCCGCCGCCGCGGAAACCGGAGCCGCGAGCGGCGGCGGGGAGGGAGACGCCACCAAGGCGGGAACCGGCGCGGGAGACGGCGCAGCGACCGTCGGCGTCGTCACCGTCACCGGGGCCTGCGCCACCGGAACGGCGGGCGGCGACACCCCAGCCGCCATCACCTGCAGGCCAGCCACCGCTTCCGCCACGCCGGGATGGGGCGGCGCGCCCGCCGGCTGGGATTGAAGCGCGGCGATCAGTGCCCGCAAAAGTTCGAGCGCGCGGTGAAAGCCGTCGAACGCGGCGGGGTCAGGTCGCGCCTCGCCGCGCTTCCAGCGGGCGAAAACGCCTTCCATCGCCTGGCACAGCGTCTCGACATCACGCGCGCTCACCGCGCGGGCCGCGCCCTTGAGGCTGTGCGCGGTGCGGAAGATCGTCTCGTACCGCGCGGGATCCTGGCCGGGGGGCAGCTTCTCGAGCGCCAGCAGTTCCTCCCCCATCACCCCCAGATGCTCCGCCGCCTCCACCTCGAAGGTGGCGCGGAGGCGGCGCAGAAACTCCTGTTCCCGGGGTGTCATCGCGGCGCGCGGCTGAAAATCAGAGGCGATACTGCTGGATCAGCCGCTGCAGGCGGTCGCCCAATTCCTTGAGGTTGCGCGCCGCCGCTTCCAGCTGCCGCGCGCCGTCGGCGTTCTGCAGGCTGGCTTGCTTCACGCCCTCCATCGAGGCGGCCACCTGGTCGACACCCACGAGCTGCTGCTGGCTTGACGCGGCGATCTGCGCGGCCGCCGCCGCCGAGTCGGATATGTTCGCGTTGATCTGCGTGATCGACTGCCCGGCCTGCGACGCTTGCGAAACCCCGGCGTCCACGGATTTGCCACCCTGCTCCGTCGCCATCATCGCGGCGCTGGTCGCCTTCTGGATGTCGGCGAGGATGGCCATGACCTGCGCCGTGGCCTGCCGCGACTGTTCGGCGAGATTGCGCACCTCCTGCGCGACGACCGCGAAGCCGCGGCCATGCTCGCCGGCCTTCGCCGCCTCGATGCCGACGTTCACCGCCAGCATGTTGGACTGCGCCGCGAGGTCCTCCACCGTCGTCACGATCTGGCCGATCGACTGCGACTGTTCGTTGAGGCGCACCATCCGCTCGGCGATCGAGTCCATCTGCTCGCGGATGCGCCGCATCCCCGCCACCGTGTCCTCCACCGACTGCCGGCCCGACTGCGCGACCTGCGCGGCGCGCTGCGAGGTATCGGAAACGGACTTGGCCTTCTGGCTGGCGACGATCGCGGTCTGGCGGAGTTCCTCCACCGTCGTGGTCGTCTCGCTCACCGCCGCGGCGGTCTCCGCGGAGGTCGCGGCCAGCTGGGTCGTGGAGGTCGAGATCTGGCTCGCGGCCGTGCTCAGCACGTTCACGCCCTCAGTGATGCTGCGGATCTGCGTCCGCATGCCCTCGGCCAGACGGCTGAACGACCGCGCGAGCGCCCCCACCTCGTCGCGGCGGTCGAGCTCGATCTTTTCCCCCGAAAGGTCGCCCGTCGCCAGCCGCTCCGCGGCGCTGGCGATGAGCCGTAGGGGATCGGCGATCGAGCGGCTGAGGATGGCGGCGAGCACGAGGCCGATGACCAAGGCAAACGCACCGTTGACCAGCATGGTTGTGCTCGCCTGGCCGGCGATGGCTTGCATCCGCGCGGCGGAGCTCCGCGCCCGTTCCTGCGCCGCAACGTAGAGGGTGTCCTGGATGGAGCCGAGTTTCTCGAATCGCTGCTCCTGCTGGCTTCCGCCCAGCTGCCGTGCTTCCGCGAGACGCCCGGCGTTGATCTGTATGAGCTGGTCCGCGCGGCTGCGGCGGTAATCGTCGACGGCGGACCGCAGTTCGGAGATGCGTTGCAGGGAAGAGGTGTCACCGGCGAGGAGGGTGGCGAGTTTCTCCAGGGCGCGGTTCACGGCCGTGGCGCCATCCTGGACCAGCCGCAGGTTGCGCTCCCGGTCGCGCGCGTCCTCGGCGATCATCGCGTCGAGCATCCGGATACGCTGCCAGTCCTGGCGGTCGCGCATCTCCGAGATCGTATCGAGGACCGCGAGCTCGCGGTCCATCAGCAAGCGCTGCGCCTCCTCGATCTCGCGCAGGGACCAGACCGCGGTGGCGACGGCGGCCGCAAGCAGGAACAGTATCACGCCGAAGCCGAACAGCAGCTTGGCGCGTGTGGTGAGGTGGTGGATCCAGTTCATGGGACGGGGTTGATGACGGTTGGTTTGAAGGGGTGACAGATGCTCAGGCGTCGACCTCCTCGTCGACGATCTGCCGGGGGTCGGACAGGATCGCCGCGAGGTCGAGCACGGCGAGCCGCTCCGCCGTGAGACCGCGGAGATGGCCGGCAAGTGCGGCGGGCGGCGGCTGCAGCGCGGCCAATGGTACGCGGCGCAGGCCGGCCACAAGATCGGCGACGAGGCCGAGCTCGATTCCGCCGTGCCGGACAAGCAGCAGGTGGTGCAGGTCGACGATCCCGCGGGCGGGCAGGCCAAGGAAACGCCCCAGTTCGATCGCGTGCACGAAACGGCCGCGCACGTTGATGAGACCCAGCACGAAGTCCGGCGTGCAAGGCAGCGGCGTGCAGTTCGAGAAAGGCAGGACTTCGGTCACCAGCGCCGATTCCGCGCCATAGCTCTCCCCCGCGAGGGAGAACTCCACGACCTCCAGCGCTTCTTCGGCACGGTCGGCGGCCGCGGGCACACGGGCCAACTCGGCGGCCCGGCGGCGCAGGATCGCCCGCCGGGCGGAATCGGGTGAGGCGGCGTTGCTCATGCGGCGGTGGCTACCGGAGCGGACCGGCGGGAATGAACGGGCCGGTCCGCGACGAGCAGGGCGAGGGTTTCGGCCATCCGGCCGGCCGTCATCCCGTCGGTCTCGGGCAGGACGGCCTGCGGATCGAGGGCGGACACCAGCCGGAGGGTCGTCCGCAGGTGACGGTCCGCCACGGCGGCGCGACCCGCGGCCCGCGCCGTCTGCCCGAGGATCAGGAGGGCGGCCACAAAATCCGGCTCAAGGTAAAGGGCGCGGCGCAAAGCCGCCTCAGCCTCGGCGGAATTACCCTGCTCCAGCAGGATCGTGGCCCGAAGGAAGTGCGCGATGGTGTTTATCCGATCACCGCGCAACAGGCGATCGCACAGGGCGAGGGCCGCCACGCGTTCACCGGCGCTGGCGAGCCGCCTCACCTCGTCGATTGAAGGAGGCGGGTTTTCCGGGAGCGGCGGAACCGGCAAAGTCCGCGACGGGAGCGTCATCGGGGCGGGCGCCACGATCGCGGCGGGATCGACGACGCGCGCGGAAGGGGCGACCGGCGGCTTCGACCGGGTCCGCGCTCCGCCCTTGACGAAAACCGTCAGGTCACCGAATCGCGCCGGCGCGAGACCCGGGACTTCGATGTGGCCCGTCTCCGCGGCGCCAACGACCAGCCAACCGCCTTCGTTGAGGCAATCCGCGAGCCGCGCCGCGGTCCGCGCGAGCCGCTCCGGCGTGAAATACATCAGGACGTTGCGGCAAAGGATGAGGTCGACGTGCGCGGTGCCGTTGTCCGTCGCGGGAAAACCCGAACCGGCCAGGTTCAGGCGTTGGAAACGCACGGCGCGCCGAATGTCTCCGCGGACCTCCAGGCGTTCGCCGTCCACCGCGCGGAAGTAACCCGCGCGCAGCCAGTCGGGTGCCCCGCGGAAGGACCACGGCCGGTAGATTCCCTCGCGCGCCAGGCGCAGGAAGTGGGGATTGAGGTCGCTCGCGAGGATCTCCGCTCGTTCCGGCGCAGGAAACCCGACGCGCTCGAGCGCGATAGCCAGCGTGAAAGCCTCCTCACCGCTGCAGCAGCCGGCGCTCCAGAAACGCGGCAGCGCCATCCGGTGGGCCCAGCGGCGCGACCACTCCGGCAGGAACTGCTCCCTGATCGCCGCGAACACCGCGGGTTCGCGGAAGAAATAAGTCTCTCCCACGGTCAGCTCGCGCACGAGGGCGTCGAACAATTCGTCGGGTGGGGAGGGACGAAGCAGCGCGTCGAGGAAGGCCGTGGTTGTCCCATGACCCGCGATGCGAGCGGCCTCGCCGAGCGCGTTTTCCATGGTGCGCAACCGGGCCGCCGGAAAATGCAATCCCAGCCGGCCAGCGATCAGCAGACTCAGTTCCTCGAACCGGGACGGGGAAGCCGCGCTTCTCATACCGACGCCAGCCTCCTTCGCGCGGCGTCCAAACGCAGACCGTCCTCCGCCGACAAGAAACGCGCCAGGTCGTGGATGACGACGACGCCATCTGGTAACCGCAGCACGCCTTCCACCCCCGGCAGCCCGGGCACCACGTGATCGGTTGCGGTCACCTCCAACGCGGCCGCCTCAACGATGCCCTGTACCCGGTCGGTGACGAGCGCCAGCACTCGGCCGGCCGCGCGCACCACCAGAAATTGGTCGGAAACCCGGAGCTCACGGGAGGGAAGCCGGAGCCTGAGACGCGTGTCGATCGCGGGCACCACGTTGCCCTGAAGATTGAACACCCCGAGCACCAAATCCGGGGCGTCGGGCAAAGGCACCAACTCCACCGCCGCAACCACCCGCTCGACATCCTCAAACCGCACCCCGTAACGCCCGTCCTCAACTTGGAAGACGACGAGGCGGGAGAATGAGTTCATGCGTTTGGAAAAAGAGGCAGGTTGCCCAGCAAGGCCGGCCCCCGACCCGTGGGTATAAAACCCCATTCGCCCATAGCAAGAAGACCTACGGAAAAACCACCCCTCACCCCAAAGGGGTCAGCCTCACCCCAAAGGGGTCAGGGCGTTGAACGTTTAATTCCTCGCGGTTTTACTCCCAAAAAACAAAAAACGCCCTGACCCCTTTTGAGAGGGGGAAAGCTGGCCGCCTGATGATCCTTCCGAGACAGAAATCTTAAAATTCTCTCTACCAGCCGGTTAAACGCATTGTTGCCCTCCAGCGACACCTAAAGGGGTCAGGGCGTTGAACGTTTAATCCCTCGGCGATCCAAACGTTCAACGCCCTGACCCCTTTAGCGGGGCGCCTTGAGCGGGGCGGTTGCGGCGATATCGTCCGCCAGCGCCAGCGCGGCTGCGCCGAGCTGGATGGCCAGCGAGGCTTCCGACTTCACGTCCCATCGCAGGCCCGAAGCCGAAAAGTCTCCCGTCACCCGGGAAGCTCCGCCGGTTAATTCCCACGCGGCGCGAAAGATCACCGAGCCATCAGCCGCGCCTTCGCACGCCAGCACCCGCACCGCCAACACCGGCGCAGCCGCGCCCGCCGGGACCGCGCTGACCCCACGGGCGCGCAGTCCCGCGGACAGTACCCGCGCCAAGCCGTGCTCCAGCGGTTCACCCCACCGCGCGTGTTCGCGGAACTCGATCTCGCTCGCGCCCCGCCGCACCACCATGGGCCGGTTGCGCAGATACGCGGCGACCTCGACCGGCCGCAGCGTCAGCGCCATCGCCACGGGCGTGGTCGCGCCAACCTCTGCCGGAAGAATGAAAAACCGCGTGGGATCCGGCCGGGCTTCCGGAAAGAGCGTGCAACCCGCGAACGGAAGCATCGCGACGGTCAGCGCGGCGCGGGCCAGCGGGTAACGGCAGAACGGTTTCATGGCTGAGAGATTCGCTTCAGGGCGCGCGACGACGACCGGTCAACAACGCGTTCGGATTGCGTTCGATGAACTCGGCGAGCCGCGCCACGGCATCCGCCGCCTCGTTGAGCCGCCCGAGCGTGACTCCCACGTCGGCTCCGAGGCCCGACTGCGCCGCGATGAAGCCCCGGGTCGAATCAGCCGCCGCGTTGAAGGCCTGCAGCGATCGGCGCACTTCCGCCATGGTCTGCGCCAGTTCGCGGCCCGCCGGCTCGATCTGCCCATCGAGCCGCGCCACCGCCGCCCGGACATCCTTGGCCGCACCGTTCAGCTCGTCGAGCGTACGCCGGATGGCGGGGTCGGCGGCGAGGGCCTCAAGCGCCGCGCCCGCCTTCCGCCATTGATCGACGGTCGCACGCACGTCGACCTCGGCCATCTGGCGCCGGGTCTGCGACGCAAGCGCCTTCAACTCCTCCGTCAGTCCATTGAAATCGACTCGCTTGATCTGCGACAGGATCTCCGAGGCGCTGGCCTGGAACGCGGAGATCGCCGAAGGCAGCGCGGGTACCACCACGTAGCTACCATCAGTCGAGCCTTTGTCGGCCGGAAATTCCTTCGGATCGACGATGTCGAGCTCGACGTAGAGCATGCCCGTGGCGAGGCCGAGGACGCCGAGCTGGGCACGTAGCCCGCGGTCGACGAGACGCTGCAATTCCTCGCGGCTGGCGACGTCGATGCCGGCGCCGCGTCCGTCGGTCATCACGTCCTTGCCGATCTCGCACACGACCGCGACGACGGAGCGGCCCGAACGACCCTCGTAGCGAAGATTGAGGTCGACCACGCGGCCCACGCGCACGCCGCGGAGCTTCACGGGGGACCCCAGGTCGAGCCCGTGGACGGACTCGTCGAAGAGCACCACGAAACGCTGCGGCTTGGAAAAGAAGCTCACGCCGCCGAACGAGATCAGCGCGAGGAACAGCAGCGCGAATCCGCCGATGACGAAAGCGCCGATGACCGCGGGACTGATCTTGGTCTTCATGCGGCGCGGACGGCGCCCGGAGGGCGCGGCGCGGGAAGCGAGGTCTGGCGGAACGGGTTCACGCGGGGAAAGTCGCTCGCAGGATCAGCGGCGGGAGGGACGGTGGCGAGCGCGTTCATTTGCCCCCACGGGTCAGGAACTCCCGGACGCGCGGATCACGACTGGACTCGAGCAGGACCCGCGGCGCGCCCTCGGCAATGATGCCTTTCTCGGCGCGATCGAGCATGATCGCGCGATCAGCCAGATCGAAGATCGACGCGAGCTCATGGGACACCACCACGATCGTGGTGCCGAACGTGTCGCGCACCTGGCGGATCAGGTCGTCGAGCCGCCGGGACGTCACAGGGTCGAGGCCGGCCGAAGGTTCGTCGAAGAACACGATCTCCGGGTCCAGCGCGAGGGCGCGGGCGAGACCGGCGCGCTTGCGCATACCGCCGCTGACCTCGGAGGGATAATAGTCCTCGAAGCCCAGGAGCCCCACCTGCGCGAGCTTCAGCGTCGCGAGCTCCTCGAGCTCGCGACGACACAGATCCGTGTACTCCTCCAGCGGCAGCTCGACGTTCTGGCGGAGCGTGAGCGAGCTCCACAGCGCACCGCCTTGATAAAGCACGCCGAACGTCCGCAACAGCTCGCGGCGCGCGGCGGGATCGGCGTCGGTGAAGGGACGCCCGAGGAAGCGCACGGTGCCGCTCGCGGGCGCGTGGAGCCCCACCAAGTGGCGGAGCAGCGTGCTTTTGCCGCAACCCGAACCGCCGATGACGAAGAAGATCTCCCCGCGGGCGACACGGAAGCTCACGTTGCGCAACACCGCGTCGCCGCCGTAGGCGCACTCCAGCCCCTCCACCTCAATTGCCGGTCCCGCCGGCGGCTGCGCGCTATCGGTCATCGCGTCGTCAGATCCCCAGCGCGTTGAAGATCACCGCGAACAAGGCGTCGGCGACCACCAGCAGCAGCAGTGCGGTCACCACCGCCGAGGTCGCCGCCTGGCCCACGCCCGCCGCGCTGCGTTCCGCCTGCAGGCCTCGCAGGCAGCCGGCCAGGCCGATGATCACGCCGAAAGCGACGGCTTTGAGAAAGCCCGACGCGATGTCGGAAAGGTCGACGATGGTGAGCATCTCGACCCAGTAGGCCGCGGGCGGGATGGAGAGGAGCCCGTAGGCCACCACCATGCCTCCAAGGATGCCGAGGGCGTTGGCGTACATGGTGAGCAGCGGCATCATCACCGCGAGGGCGAGGATCCGCGGGAGCACGAGGAACTCCACCGGCGAGATACCGAGCGTCTCGAGCGCGTCGATCTCCTCGCCCGCCTTCATGTTGCCGAGCGTGGCGGCGAACGCCGCGCCCGTGCGGCCGGCCAGCACCACGCCCGTCATCACCGCGCCCATCTCGCGCACCATCGACAGCCCGATCATGTCGGCGATCCAGATGTCGCCGCCAAATTGCCGCAGCACCAGCGCGCCGGTGTAGGCGAGTGTCACGCCGACAAGGAAACTGATGAGGCTCACGATCGGCAGCGCCATCGCGCCGCACTGCTGCATCTCGCCGAAGCAATCGCCCCAGCGGAACTTCCCCGGGCGCCGCGCGAGCCGCTGCACGCCGAGGACGCATTCGCCCACGAAGCCGAGGATCGTGCGCGCCTTCGCCAGCGTGTCGGCGGTCGCCACGCCGACGTTCGTGAGAAAACTCTCCGCGCGGTCGACCGGCACGCTGGTCTCGTGCGAGCGTGCCAACTGCGACAGCACCTCGCGCAGGTTCGCCGGCAGACCGTCGGCGTCGCACGCGATCCCGCGCTCCCGCGCCCATTGCTGCGCGGCGAACACAAACAGCGGCAGCGAACTGTCCCAGCGGCCGAGCTCCCCGGCGTGCAAACGCACAATTGCCGGCGTCCGTCCCTCCACCACCGTCTCCCACGCGGGCCGCGGCGCGGTCACGCGCCAGACGCCCTCGACAACCACCGCGAGGTCTTCCCCGGACCAAGCGGCACGCGCCACGGCGCGGGTTGGCTCGGCGGATTCGGGCATGCGGAGATTTCACCGCCGCAGCCGACGCGCGCCAAACCAATTCTCCCCCGGATGCGCACATCTCCGCGGTTCACCCGCCGAAGGCACCTGTTGATCCGCGGTGAGGGCCGGAAACGGGATTGCTGCGAAGAGTCGCATGAGTCGCCGGGACCGGTCTCAAACCACCGAGCCGGGGCAACCACGGATTTAGAGAAGCAGGACCCTCCGTTACCTCCGTTTGCTCCTGTTGGATGGTTTGAAACAGGAGGTAACGGAGGCAAAGAAGCCCAAGGTCCCCCAACGCTCCGAAGCCTCCAACCCATATCGGAAGCCGAACGGACGTTTCCGGTCGTCCGCGACATCAGCGGAATCCGTGGTCGAAGTTCCCGATCGAACAATGGCCTTCAGCCGTAAGTTTGACCGTAGAGTCCGGGGTCGCCGGACCCCGGCTACAAACGAACCCACGTTATCCGCGTCCATCCGTGTTCATCCGTGGTTGAAAGCTCGCGAAGCGGTTCGGAAACGCCTTCAGCCGTCGGCCCTCGATATTATCCGAGGCTGCAGCCTCGGCTACACCAAACCCAGGGTGCCTTGGTTTTCCGCGCGTTCCGGGTTTTCCGCGGGCCCGAATTCGGATTCATCCCATTCGGGTTTATTCCCCGCCCCCGTTTGTCGCACTCGTCTCCTGCGTCTCCCAAGTCTCCCGCGTCTTCCCGTATCCGCGAGGTTTTCCTCGTTTACCGTTCCGGGCGGCGTCAGTAACCGAAGCCTTCATGCGCCGTTTCGCCACGCTGCTCCTTGATCTCGACGGCACCCTCGTGGACGCCTTCACGACGATCCACCGGGCCTATTGCCACGTGCTGCCGCGTTTCGGTCTGCCGGAGCCGTCGCTCGCGGAAGTACGGAACGCGGTCGGCGGCGGCCTGGAGAACGCCATGCGGCGCTTTCTACGCGAGGACCAGATCCCGGCGGCGGTGCGCGACCACATCGCGTACACCGAGAAAATCCTGCTCGACGATGTTGTGTTGCTCCCCGGCGCCCTCGAGCTGGTGCGCGAGCGCGCGGCCGCGGGCGTGACGCTCGCGGCGTTCACCAACAAGCGCGGCGACCACTCGCGCCGGATCTGCGCGCACCTCGGCCTCACGCCGCACCTGCGCGGCATCTTCGGCGCGAAGGACACCCCGTGGATCAAGCCGCAACCTGAGTTCGCCACCCACGCGCTCGCCGCCCTCGGGGCCGACGCAGCGTCGACGCTGCTCGTGGGCGATTCACCCTTTGACGTGG